>NZ_JBCOMH010000010.1:0-134558 GCF_040924265.1 Ruminococcus sp. RTP21198st1_G1_RTP21198_201120 | reverse complement strand
ACACAGTAGTTAAGCTCTTCTTCGCCGAAAATACTTGGATGGTAACGTTCCGGTAAGATAGGGTGCTGCCGACACCTATGCACCATTAGCTCAGATGGTAGAGCAACTGACTCTTAATCAGTGGGTCCTGGGTTCGAGTCCCCGATGGTGCACCAAATTTCCCGTAACGGGCAGATATATTTTTGCTCGCTGCGGTTTTTCTTTATATGCTGCGGCTCAGCATTATATGGCCCGTTGGTCAAGCGGTTAAGACTCCGGCCTCTCACGCCGGCATCGGGAGTTCGATTCTCCCACGGGTCACCAATATTTCCTATCGCTTGCGTGAGGTCGTTATGCAAGCTTCTCAAAAAGCTTGCTATTTTTTTGCTCTATTTGGACCATTAGCTCAGTTGGTTAGAGCAACCGGCTCATAACCGGTGGGTCCGGGGTTCGAGTCCCTGATGGTCCACCACATTTTTTTATCTAGGGGTATAGCTCAGTTGGTAGAGCAGCGGTCTCCAAAACCGCGTGCCGAGGGTTCGAATCCTTCTGCCCCTGCCAGAGTGTTTTATAAGTCGTAGTCGTTTTGTCTGCGACTTTTTTTGTTTATCTTCTACAAATTTTGCAGTATCAATTTGTATAAAGATACGAATTATTGGAAACTTATAAATAAAACTATTGACAAAATTATGATGTTGATTTACGATATGAGTGTACACGAAAAACATCATATTTTGACATTGGACAATAATGGTATTCATATCTGCTTTGCTTTAATTGGTATATTAGGTCGCTTTTTGATGTTTTTCAAAAGGTGGCTTTTTTATTTATATGGTAAAAGGAGTGGCAGATTTGAATGAGTTGGATTTTGACTTGATGGTACGATTGATAGCATGTGGGCTGTTTGAGAAACGGCAGTGTAACGATAAGTATAGTTACAGTAGCAAGCTTTTTGCTGGGATAAATAGGCTTGCAGCTTTGGCGGCTGTGAATGAGCAATATGATATGCTTTCAGATCTCCATGAATGTGCTTTTATTGAGAATTATGCTGTGAAGCCCGTGAAAACGTGGTTTGAGGGGTGGAATAATTATTTTGTCAAAATGGTGGAAAAGTTTGATCTTTATCATATAAATGCGCTGATAGAGTTAAGTGAAAATCGTAGATATACTCTCACCGACGATTGCGTTGATCTTATTTCTGATTTAGAGAAAGATTACGCAAATGACTTGGAACAGCGTTACATTTATTCTCTTTTGTCTAAGCTTTCCAACGAGTTGTATGTGGCTGTGCGTCGGTTTATTGTGGAAAATCCAATTTGCGCTGATGAAAAAATGAGTGAATTTAAAATGGAGCATTGTCAAGACTTTAAGATGATAAATAAGATATTCTCGGAAGCCTACGAAAATGTTCCAAACGGGAGTTATGTTTGTCCGAAATGCGGTTGGACAATGACTTTTTATGGTGTGCAGGCACAGTGCTGTAATAAAAGTTGTTTGAAAAATATACCGAAAAAAGATGATTTGAAGCCATTGAGATTTCAGGACGGCAATTGGCGGCTTAGGCATGGTGTTATGAGATATATGTGTTTGCCTGGGCAGTTGGAGTTGAAAATACAGAAAATTGCGGAAAAATGTGGTTGCGGGGCGGAGCTTTGGCCTGACAGAGATAAGTATGATGTAAAGATAACTTTGCCTGACGGGCAGGTTTGGGCTATTGACGCAAAGACCCACAGAAATCCTTATATGCTGAAAAAGAGCATTGAAAATGACTATGTTTTTACTTATACTAAGGCGCAAAAAGTTTTTTATGTTGTGCCTGACGATTGTTTGACGGATTATCCTGATTATTGCAAGATATGCAATGATGCGTTAGGAAGCAGTTTTCCTGATTCAATTGCTAAATGCGTTTCCATGAGAATTTTTTCAAAAGAGCTGAAAGGAGAGGTGGAAGATGTCAAGCTTAGAAACTATCAAAAGAAGTCTTAGAAATTATCTTCCAACTTCTGTGAATATTGATGATTTCATCAAGGCGGAAATGACCCTTGCTCTTTTGGAAAAATGCAAGCCTGAGGGTGACCCCACAAAGGCGTATCTTCTGCTTCATAATTACAGCCTTTTGGGTGAGGTAGTTTGCGATGAAACTGCTTTTCTGCTTCAAAAAGCTCACAGACTTTTACATTCTTGCAGTTCAAAGATGAATTGGGCAAAGGTTCTTGAAAATTACCGCAATGCTCAGTCCGAGTTTTGTTTGTATATTTTTACAGAGAAAATCGAAAAGGGCAGCAAGGTCTTGAAATTTGCCCGAAACACTGAGCTGGCAGTTGAGCCTGACCGTGCGGACGTTTACTTTGAATACATCAGAAAACACAAGGAAGATAGGCATTTTGAGTATGCAAAGGGCGGAAAATACAGCTACAGCATTAAGGACAAAAAAAGCTCCACTGTATATAGCGCTGATGTTAAAATACCTGACCGCACGCCGCAAATGCCTGTAAGTCCTCCGCCTAAGAAAACCAGAAAAAAGATAAGTGTTTCTACAGATGAGTTGCTTGCAAGTGCGGCTGAAATGGCTGAGAAAAAGCCTGATGATTATTGCTATGCTATACTCAAAAGCAACACCCTAAAAGCTGTCACGGAGGGCAATGTTAAGAGGGCGAAAAGGCTTGAGATCGACAAGATAACAAACCTTGTTGGCATGGTCGGTTCAGGAAAATCCACTCTTATGAAAGTGCTGTCTTATCATCTTGCAAAGGCTGATAAAAAGGTCGTTCTTGTGCTTGACACTGTTTCAAGTGTGCTGGAGATGTGTTCTTATTTATCTCAGTTTGGAGTTAGTGTTTCACCTGTGATAGGCAGGAGCGGACGTGAAAAATACATCGATCAGGTGGCGAAAGCTCATGAAAAATATTTGCAAAATGAGTATTCTAAGTATCTCACTGCCCCTTGTATTATCGACGGCATGGCAAAAAATAAGAGCGACAAAAGTTCTGCGCCAATGTTTGGAAACGAGCCGTGCAGGTCGCTTATGAAAAATAAAAAGCACTATAATTGCCCTTATATGGATATTTGCCCTGCGGTGAGAATGTACCGAGATGTTTATACGTCAAATGTTATCGTGACCACTGTGCAGGGGCTTGCGGCGATAAGGCTTTTGGGGGATAACAAGCTGTTTTTGGAATATGTGCTGGAGCAAGCCGACCTTGTGATATTTGATGAATGTGACAAGGTGCAGAAAACACTTGACGAGTTTTTCACACCGTCAGCAAGCTTTGATAAGTTTAGGCAGAATGCGGCGGCTTTGTGCAGTGAAGTCATGAATATGGATACAGAGGTACTTGAGAGCTTGGACGATAATGAAAAAGAATATGTTGATAAGCTTTCTATTTCTGTTAGGGTTTGTATGGCAGTTAGAAATGCTATAAACTCTTACGGCAGCAAGTGGCAGACCATACTTAGCAGGACGTTTTCGGCTGAGATACTTTATAACAGCCTTTGCAAAGATAATAAGGGCAATAAGTATATATCTGACAAGGCGTTGGCTCATATGCGACGTGTGACCCTTGGAATGGATAATGATAAGGATATTGAGTATTTGATGATGCTTGTACTATCTCAACAGAAAGAAAGTAAGAAATTATCCGAAGCATTTAATGATTGGCTCACGGACAATAACTGTAAGCCTGACAAGACTTTTTCTGACCATATCAAGCTTTATCTTGTGGTGGCGTCGTTCGATAATTACATCAGGGAGATAAGTGATTCCTATTTGTTTTTGCCGTATGAGCGGAAAACACAGCAGGAGCTTACTGACTTTTTGTCTACACGTTTTACCGCACAGCAGAAAATTCTCCCTTCATCTGCAATGGGTAATCTTTTCGGCATGAAGAACGATCCGCAAAAGGGGCTTATTCTTTACCGTCAATACGCATTCGGACGTGCGCTTATGGACCGTATGCCTTGGCTTCGGCTCACGGAGGAGGGTCAGCCCGCAGGACCTAATGTGCTGATGCTTTCAGGGTCAAGCTGGGCGGACGGCTGTTTGCAATATCATGTCAATGTGCCTGTGAAGTATCTTCTTGAAGCGGAGGAGTGGAAGCGCAGGAAGATAGCGGAGTCGAAAATGATAGACCTTGGAACGGCTATAAGAGTTTCAGGCAGTGGCAGTGAAGAACGTGAAGAGAACCTTACAGAGGTCATAAAAAAGATAATGGGGACAATAGAAGCGGAGCTTCGCTCTGAGGGAAAACTGCTTATGATAGTGAACAGTTACAGCGAAGCACAAACTGCGGCAAATTATCTCAACAGACTTTTGTCGAATGGAAAGACTGTGGCATGTATGTGCAGGGAAGCAGATGAATTTGACGAGAACATGATACTCAGGAGCGAGATTGCAGACTTTTCAGATCATTCGGCTGATATAATGGTAGCCCCTGCGCAGGCGATAGAGCGAGGTTACAATATCGTTGACAAGGACGGTCATTCGGCGTTTGGAAGCGTATTCTTTTTGGTGCGCCCAATGGAAGTTCCTGACGAGATATCTTCAAAATGCACAAAGTTAAACGGCTATCTTGAAAGACACTGTGTTCTGTCGGGGAAGAAAAACGCTTTTGACAGGGCGGCAAAGCTTCGCAGTGAAGCCACAAGGCAATGGTCGCTCATGGAACGTCAGGGGAAAATGCAGTTAAGCTCTCTTGACCCTGTGATGAAGCTTGACGTAACGGCAAGCTTGTTTGTGCTTATTTTGCAGATATTCGGACGGCTTTGCAGGATAACGGACGAGAGCAAGCCTGCGCCGAGAGTTTATTTTGCAGACGGAGCTTTTCGCCGTTCTGAGAAAAATACTGCAGGCTATGACCTGCTAAACGAGCTTATAGATTATCTTGACAGCATGATTGACAACAAAAAAACGGGAAAGATAGCAGAAACGCTTTATCAGCCGTTTTATGAAGCATTCAAAAAAGGAGTTGAAAAAAATGAATTCGCCGATATATCCGATGACATTTATTCCGAAGAAGAGGAATTTTAAGCTGTATTATCTTGCTTTTCCAAAGCCTTGGAAAGAACTGCTCATACAGTTGCAAGTTTCTGCTAACAAAAAATACGATCCGGAGTATTATATGAAGCTGTTCGGCTTGAAAGCATGCCTGAACGGGTGGCTTGACGAAGTTGTAAACGTGGGCAACATGAAAGCAAATTCTGATGACAGCAGGTGGTTCGTGTCTTTGAACGAGCCTGATGTTCATAAGATATGCAAGATAATGAAAATATGGGTCACGGCAGAATATGAGCTGAATGATAAGGCGACCTCGGAAACAAAGGCGATAGCAGAAAAGTTTAAAAGAGAGATAGACCCTGATGTGCTGAGACATGGTATCACCTCGGAAGAAGTTTGCCTTTTCAACGAGGACGGCACTGCGGCGGTGGACTATGCCTTTGACGCCTTTGCGCTGTATGTGGCGAACTCTCTTAATGGAAAGACCATACCCTTTTTCGGTCAGAAGCTTACGTTCAGCAATTGTGGCTTAAAAAAGCTTGTTAGCCAGCCTATAGAATATAAAGGTCAATACTATTCCTACGGGCTTGAATTTTCAGTTCAGACAACTCCGCCCCAGCGTGAGTGTATGCTTCTTGTTTTTCCAAGCGTGAAACGCTTTGTTTCAAATGCGTGGAAAAAGAAGATATATCTTAAAGAGAACATAAACGCTCTTGTGAAAATGTCTGAAAATAAATACAGAGTTATGAAAATGAAGCAGCAGCGAAAAAATATTGATAAAGAAAAGACAGAATATTTTCGTGATTGGAACTATGCTGACATAAACTGCTATGGGTTGTATCATAATAACTCAAATTTTCCTGCGGCGGACGAGGTGCTTAAACACCCTGAAATTTATGTGGGCAAAAATGCGAGACCGCAGATACTTTTGCCTTATAAATTCGGCATGGATTTCACTAATATGAATATCGGCACGGGCGTGTCTGTAAAGGAAAAATGTGAGTTTTATCATCAGCTGACGCCGCTTCTGAAAGATATAGCAGAGCCTATGGGCGAGGTGAAGTCTGTGCGGGCGATACATTATAATAAGCCTGACAAAAAGAAATTTGAGGCGGCTGATATCCAGAAAATGCGCAGAGAAAGGCTGAAAGTCTGCACGGGCAGGGATAAGATCACTCTTGAGATATACGGTCATGACAGCGACGAGCCTTTAAAAAACGCTATTATGGAGGATATCTGCCAGTATTTTGGCGACACGGACGGCTCAGATGTGAAAATAGAGATAGAAAAGCGCAGTATAGGCTCTCTTGGGGATATGATGAACGGCAAAAGCTATGAAGACCACCTTTTGCGCATAAAAAGGGTGCAGGAAAGCGTTGAGAAGTCGGCTGAGATAAAGGGCGCGGTGGTTATCCTGAAAAACACTTCTGAGGAAAAGGGCGACCCGAAAGCCGCACTGAGGGCAGGTTTTGCGGACACAAATCGCCTTACGCAGTTTATTGTCCCTGATGTTTTAGATGAGAAAGCTAAGGATAAGCCTTCAAAAAGCAGGATACATGGAGCGGTGCTGGATATTTTCAGACAGTTTGGATACACGGAATTTGCTGACAACAGGAACACAGTGAAAAATCCTGCCTGCGCCGCTGATGTGATAGGTGTGTATGCTTATCAGACTTTAAGACCTTTGTGGGCGGCTGAAAGCAAATCGCCGGAGTTGACGGCTAAGTTTCTGCCTGCGTATGTGACTTTCAACGCACGAAGCGGACAGGTAAAAGCCGAGTGCGGTCTGTTTGATGAAAGAGAGCTTTCTTATCCCGAAGCGCTTATTGCTTTTTCAAAGCTTTCAAGAAAGGACGATTTTGTAGACAAGTGCAATAAAGTCGCAAGGGGTGGATTTGTCACTAAGCTTTTGGGCTTGAGAGATCTTTATAAGGAAAGCGACGGACTTGTGCTTGTTTCTTGCAATGGTTTGACAAGAAATTTGTGGCATGGAATATCTGACACAAGCATTTCAGGCTACAATATGAAAAAGGCTTTTATTCCTGAGAAAATAAAGATAGGCAATTCTTATGCTGAAAGAACGGAAGCTTTTACAGACTCTCATCTTAGGATTATCCGTTTAAGAGAGGGCGTAAGCACTTTGGAAGTGCCTGATTATTATACTGAAATAAATGCAAAGGGCGAATTTAAGCAGGCTTCGGGAGTTTATCGCAGAAAAGATGTTTTCTGGGGAATAGAATCACGCCCTGGAAATATTGAGTATAAAAGGAGCTATAAAAAATGCAGGGCAGATAAACCGACATTGAACTTTGACGAATGCGCCCTTATGGAATATTATCCTCTGCAACTCAGGGAGGAGGACAACCCTAAGCAGTGGGTGGGATATGCAAATCTGCTGAGAGAGCTTATGCCTGAAAACCCCTCTAGGCAAGCTGTCCGCCTGCCTGCGCCGTTGCACCTCGCCAAACTCATGAGCGAATATTTTCTTCTTTGCGACAAAGAGAAATAGTCTTATTTACCTCAAACGGAAACATAATAGAATATAATAAAAGCAGTACCGAAATGCTTGGCACTGCTTCTAAGAAAGGAAATTCATATGATATACAAAATAACCTTGTTTGACGCCAACTGTCCCTCATGCACAAGCGGCACAGCTTCGTTTTTTACTGAGGATATCGACGAATTTGAACACAATTATTTTTCTGATGAAAATGTGGAATCGAACCAGCTTGAAGCGCAGAAACAACGCTATTTCCGCAGTAAGGCAGGGGAAATTGTCACCGACTATTACTCCGATGACCCTGAGCTGAATATTTTTCAGTATGCAGAATATGGCACTATCGAAAAGCGAAAGACTTTTCATTACGAAGACAAGATCTTTGAGTTTCACAACGGATATTTAATTTCTTGCCCTATATACGCCGCAGAAGCTATTGTCGAGCTGGCGCAGATAGCGTTTAAAAAGAACCCTGATGAGGAGGGTGAAAAGTATCTTGTGGCAAGATATTCACTGAGCGGAGTGTGCTGTGTGGGTTCTTCTTTGGATAAGTTCGAGGACTGCACCCCTTATGGAAATCCTATTATCAAGACCTGCTATCCTGAAGATCTGCCGTACAAAGGTGAAAAAGAAATCTATTCTGATTGCAAACTGTCAACATTTGCATGGGTGGAGCTGTATCAAGACTGTTTCAATGGCGACAATGTCAACGGCTATGAGATAGAAGAGCCTACAGAAGAACAGCTTGCGTGGATAATGCGTGATATTCCAGGGGAGGCAGGCTAGTCTGCAGTGATGACACTGCCTATATCAATATCGTTTTCTCTGAGATATCGGTCAGCTATTTTCAACCATTTTTGTGTGCCGTCAGAGCTTTCGATCAAAACACTGCACATGAGTTCGCTGTCCTCCGGTATGCCCTCGCAGCCGTAATCCTCTTCACTTATGTCTATAACTTTGTATTTCATGCTTTCAAGACCTTTCCGGTGTGATATTGGTGATACTATAATTATAGCACGGCATTAATTTTTTTCAAGAGAAATATACTAAGCACGGCACATGACCGTGCTTTTTTGTTAGGTCGATTGTTAATAAAATGTAAAATATCTCTACAACCTGTTGACTTGGAGCTAACTCCAGGTGGTACAATATAAGTAAGCTAAAGCTAAGAAAAATTATAAGTAAAACAGGAGGAAATGAAAATGTATCTTGAAAAAATAAACTCACCTGCTGACGTTAAAAAGCTCACTGTTGATGAAATGACAGCGCTGGCTGAGGAAATGAGAAAGGCTCTGCTTTTCAGGCTCAGCAAGCATGGTGGACATTTTGGTCCTAACTTCGGCATGGTGGAAGCCACTATTGCAATGCACTATGTTTTTGAGTCCCCCAAGGACAAGATAGTTTTTGACGTTTCACATCAAAGCTATCCGCATAAAATGCTCACAGGCAGAAAGGAGTCCTACCTTGACGCTGACAAGTTCGATGATATCTCAGGCTACACAAACCCAGAGGAGAGCGAGCATGACTTTTTTACGGTTGGCCATACTTCCACTTCTGTGAGCCTTGCAAGCGGTCTTGCAAAGGCCAGAGATCTCAAGGGCGAGGAGGGCAATGTTATCGCTGTTATCGGCGACGGCTCTCTCAGCGGTGGCGAAGCTCTGGAGGGTATCGACTTTGCAGGGGAAATGGATACAAACTTCATAATCATTGTGAACGATAACGATATGTCTATCGCAGAAAACCATGGCGGTATGTACAGAAATCTCAAGCTTCTCCGTGATACTGATGGCAAGGCTGAATGTAACCTTTTCAAGGCAATGGGTCTTGACTATGTTTTCGTTAAGGACGGCAATGATATTCCTTCGCTTATTGAGGCTTTTGAGGGCGTAAAGGACAGCAAAAAGCCTGTTGCCGTTCACATTGTAACACAAAAGGGCAAGGGCTATGCTCCTGCGGAAAAGGATAAGGAAACATGGCACTGGCATATGCCGTTCGACCCTGAAACAGGCAAGTCCCTTTACGATGCTGAGGGCGAGGATTACGGAACTGTTACCTGCAATTATCTTCTTGAGAAAATGCAGGCTGACAAGTCCGTGTGTGCTATAACCTCCGCTACTCCAACGGTTTTCGGCTTCACTCCTGATGTCAGAAAGAAAGCAGGCAAGCAGTTTATGGACGTGGGCATTGCAGAGGAACACGCAATGGCACTTGCCTCAGGTATAGCAAAGAACGGTGGGAAGCCTTTCTACGGCGTTTACAGCTCGTTCTTACAGCGTACCTACGACCAGCTTTCTCAGGACGTTTGCATAAATAAAAGTCCTGTTACAATAGCTGTTTTTGCGGCTTCGGTTTACGGCATGAGTGACGTTACTCACCTTGGAATTTACGATATACCGATGATATCAAATATCCCTGAGCTTGTTTATCTTGCACCTGTAACAAAGGAAGAATATCTTGCAATGCTGGATTGGTCCCTTGAACAGAACGAACACCCTGTTGCAATAAGAGTTCCTGCAAGCCTTGTTTCAGACGGCAAGCCTTTCACAAAGGATCTTTCAAAGCTCAACAAGTATGAGATGACACAGAAGGGAAGTCAGGTGGCTGTTATCGCACTGGGTTCATTCTACGGCTTGGGCGTTGAAGCCGCAAAGATTATCGAGGAAAAAACAGGCGTTAAGGCTACTGTAATAAACCCTTACTACATCACAGGCATTGACAAGGAAATGCTTGAAAGCCTTAAGGCTGACCACAAGACCATTATCACTCTTGAGGACGGTGTTCTTGAGGGCGGCTTTGGCGAGAAGATAGCAAGATTCTATGGCAACAGTGATGTAAAGACCCTTTGCTTTGGTCTTGAAAAGAAGTTCTATGACCGCTATGACCCTGCCGAGGTGCTGAAAGAAAATCATCTTACTCCTGAGCAGATAGCCGATGACGTTATAAAGACACTTTGATATTTGAGGTGATAATATGAAAAATATACTTGTTATATCCGCAAGCCCTAGAAAGGGCGGAAATTCCGACGTGCTTTGCGATGAGTTCATAAAGGGTGCACAGCAGGCAGGACACAAGGCGGAAAAAATATTTCTCAGGAACTTTAAGGTGAACTACTGCACAGGCTGCGGCGTTTGCAACAGCACTCACAAGTGCGTGCAGAAAGACGATATGGCGGAGATAATGGACAAAATGGTGAACGCTGACGTTATCGTTTTTGCAACGCCTGTTTATTTCTACACCATGGACGCTCAGCTCAAGACACTCATTGACAGAACAGTGCCGAGATACACTGAAATGGTAAATAAAGAAGTGTATTATATACTCACTGCGGCTGATACCAATGCCGCTAACCTTGAAAAGACAGTTGAGAGCATAAGGGGATTTACTCTTGACTGTCTTGACGGGGCTGTTGAAAAGGGTATCCTTTACGGCACAGGCGTGTGGGACAAGGGCGAAGTGCAGAGCAGTGCACACATGAAAACCGCTTACGAAATGGGACTTCATTCATAAAATCCATTTGGAAGAGAGCTTGCTTTGGCAGGCTCTTTTTTCTTGATTAAAAATGCAAATCGTGATATACTATAATAAGTTTAGAAACATCAAGGAGAGAGAAAAATGTTATTTAGTGAAGAGGCTATCGGCTTTTTATTTGAAAATCACACGAGAGATAGCAAGGAATGGTTCAAGGAGCATAAGGCGGATTATCACAGGCTCATAGAAGAGCCTTTTGCAGAGCTTATCACTGCGCTCACACCTATAATGAACGATATTGACAGCAGGATAGTATGCAACCCGAAAAAGATATCAAGGCTTTACAAAGACGCACGTTACAACAAGGGCGGACCGATATTCAGAGAGAGCGTGTGGTGTTCTTTGAAATGCCAGCGTGACAAAAGCGAATATCACCCCATGCCTGAGTTTTATTTCTATATCTCTACCCATGGTTTCGGCTATGGTTGTGGATATTACAAAACCGACAGAGAAAGCATGGACGAAATGAGGGCGATGATACTTGCAGGGGCGCAGGAATATAAAAAGGCTTACAAGGCGCTGAAAGACAACAGCAAGTTTGTTTTGTTCGGTGACGAGTATAAGCGTGACCATTTTCCAAATGCTAGCCGTGAGGACGCTTTGTGGCTCAATAAAAAGGATATCGGTGTAAGCTGTGACAGTGAAGACCCTAAGCTGCTTTTCAACGTGAACTTGCTGGACACAGTATGCAGTGACCTTGCTTCTCTTGGAGATGTATACAGATTTTTTATGAGGGCGGAGGATAATATTTTGCAGAAAAAAGTAAAATAGCGGAGAAATTGTGTCTTGTTTGAGAATGCTTTCTGACAATTTTGTGTAAAACGCTATAAATTTTCTGGTTGTTTTATTGAAATATACAATTTATATGCTATTTGTTCAAAGAAATATTGACAGTGAATTGATTATATGTTATACTTTTATTATCCGAGGCACCGATGAAGTAAGGTGTATACTATGGGTGGATAAAAAATTATAAAGGCAAGACGTTTGAAATCTCTTTAAACGGTGTTGTCATGAAGGGGATCAGTGTGTGCGGCAGGCTTTTTATAGAATTACCTGCGGTGCAGCAAAAAGAGTGATAAAAAAATGCTCTCCGAGGTTTTCGGAAAGCATTGCAGAGCGTAGCTTATTTATCTTTTCACAGCCTGTGCAGCGAAATGCTGACAGGTCTTTTTGTTTATATGGATATGTTTGCTTAGGCTGACTTTAAATATGATATGTAAGTCTGTCGGCAAAGATAGTTATAAGCGGCAGAGTTACAGCACTGAGGATAGTGGTGACTGTAAAGATCTCTGAGGCTGTTTTAGGGTCTTTGTCAAGGTTTACAGCGAACATTGTACACATGGTCGCTGCAGGGCAGGCGGCGGCTATGGTAACTGTCATAAGAACTATCGGAGGAGGATCAAGTATCCACATTGCAAAGAAGCCTGCCACAGGGAGTATTATGAGCTTGCACAGTGAAACGTAGTAGATACGGCGGTTTTGAAGGGCTTTCAAAACGTTGGTCTGTGCGGCTGTTGCACCTGCTATCACCATGGCGATAGGCGTGTTCATATCTGCTATGTACTGCAAAGCTGTTGCAGGAACTTTCGGCAGTCTGACATTTGTAAGATAGCAAATAAGACCGACCACAACGGCTATAACTGACGGTGAGATAAGGGCTTTCACAAGAGAAGAAAAGTCACGCTCGCCTTTCATTGTCATAAGTCCGTGCGTCCAGATAAGGACGTTGAAGAACGTAAGATACGCTGTAAGATACAAAACGCCCTCTGAGCCGTAAATGCCGTTTATAAGGGGTATGCACATGAATGCACAGTTTGAATATATTGACGAAACACGCTCCACCGCAAGGTCGGGAGTCTTTTTTCTTATAAGAACATAGGTGAGCAAGATAGTCACTGCATAGGATATCGCTGACAGCAGAAACGACCACAGCAGACCATGAACAAGGGTCTTGTCATATTTTGACTGATAGGACATGAATATAAGCACAGGATTGATTATATTCAGTGCGAATGAGGACAACTGTTTTGTACCGTCCTTTGTGATTATCCCTTTTAAATAGCAAAATGCGCCTATAATAAGGATGATGAACATTATTATTATTTGGTTTCCGATTATCAGACCTGCTTCCATTCTTTACTTCCTCTTTCACATATATTTTTCTTCTTTAGGTGCTCTTTCGTCAGAATACCCAAATATTATATCAGACTTTTGTGAAAAAAGCATGAACTCACAGTATACATTGATAGGTGATTTTTGTGATTTTTATGTGCGTAAATAAGGTAAAATAGCAAATAATTCACCGATCTTTACGCTCTGCCTTATCTCTTGACATAAAAGTTTAAGGGGTGTATAATGTTAAGAGCAGTATTGTCTTGAAAAAGAAATATAGTACATGGTCTGAAAGGATATTTACATATGGACATAAAGAAAATATGTGCGGCTCTCTGCGCTTGCGTGGTATGCTTGTGTGCAGCGGGCTGTTCAAAGGATAGTAAGGACAGCTCTTCTGCCACAGAGAGCAAGGCGAACGTTTCAACAGCCGACAATGCCGACAGCGCAAAGTCTGAGGACAGCAAGGGTAACGAGAGTGATGCGGATAGTAAGGTATTGAACGAGCAGGGTGAGCTTATTAAAAAAACTGCTGCGATCTTTGACGGTGACTACACTCTGAAAACGACCTGCACAGAGGCCGACGGCTCAAAGCAGGAGGTAGTAAGAGCCAAAAAGGGCGGAAACATCTATCTGAAAGTCACATCGGATATAGGCACCAGCGGATTTATCTATGTTGACGGAGCAGGATATGATTACGATAACGTGACCGGTGTTTATCACAAGTCAGACGTGACGGAGCTTGACGGTGTTCTTGAAAGCATAGTCAAGCAAAACCTGCCGAGAACCTATGGTCATATAAACAGTGATGAGGCGGATGATTTCGATATCGAGGAGTACACTTATACGGGCGACACATACATTACTGCTATCGACCTGTATTTTGATAAATCTGACGGAAGCTTAAAAAAATACACGCAGACCTTTACCATTGAAGGCTCAGATGATACAGTTTCAGAATACACTGTTGACGAGCTTTCAGGGGACGCTGACGACAGCCTGTTTGACGTATCTCAGGCGACAAGTCTTGTGGACTTTGACAGTATGTCAGAGGATCAGAGGCTTGGCTATTGTCAGGGTATCTTAAACAAAGCAGGCGTTACAACAGACGATCTCAGTGCAGGGGGATATCAGACGGACGATCTTAAGACCATATCCTATGACAGTTTTGTGAGCATTGTTTACACATACGGCTACAAGTCTGCACAGCAGTAAGTCAAAATGCACAATTTCAGCGTGGAGATTTGTTGAAAACGCAGGGCGGAAAATGCCCTCTCTATGCTTTACTTGTATGCGTTTTTTTGGTATAATTATAGGTGCGGTCGTTACCGCATAAAAACGTATGCTTACAAGAGGATATATATATAAATGAATATACTAAAGTTTTTGAAGCCGAAGGCTTGCGTGGATTTTGTCTATGATGACAACACAGCAAGGCAGGCTCTTGAGAAAATGAAAAATCACAGCTTTACCGCTGTGCCTGTTATCGACCGTGAGGGCAGATATGTAAAGACCCTTGCAGAGGGCGACTTTCTGTGGTTCATGCTCAATAATGGCATTCAGGATATGCGTGAGCTGGAAAAATATAAGATAAGCGAGATAACAAGGCGTGTTAGAATGAAACCCGTCTATGTTTATTCTACTATCGAGGATCTGATACTTCTTTCAATGGATCAGAACTTTGTGCCTGTTATTGATGACAGGGAAGTTTTTATAGGTATTGTGACGAGAAGAGATATACTTAAATATTGTCACGATACTCTTAACGAGTATGAAGCGAAATATGGTCATAAGGAAGAAAAAGAGGAGATAGGTGCAGTATAAGCACCAGGAAAGGAATTGTTGTAAAAATGAAGAGGACAAACAAAAAGGGCGGTGCAGCTATAGTTGCTGTGCTTATAGTTATAATGCTTGTGGCTGTTGGCTCGGCGGCACTGGTGGTGACAGGAAGATATACCATTCAGGCAAGCAAGGTGGCAGACGCAGTTGTTAAGGTGAACAGCAAACCTGAGGAAAGCTCTTCTGAGGAGGTTTCAGAGGTTGACGACCTTTCATCAGTTGTGGAAGAGCCTGTGAGCAATTATCCTGTGAAGTCTGCAAATTATCAGGATATAAATATAAAGGGTATGACAGCAAACTCAGCTATACTTGTTGACGCTGACACAAACGAGATAGTTGCAGGTTATAATTACGAGAAAAAGGTATATCCTGCTTCTCTTACAAAGATGCTTACGCTTCTTGTAGCCGCAGAGAATATTCAGGATATGGACGCTACATATAAGTTCACAAGCGATGATATCGACCCTCTTATCGAGGACAACGCATCAAGAGCAGGCTTTGAAGCCGGAGAAACTGTTACAATGAAAGACCTGCTTTATTCAGCTATCCTTGTGAGCGGTGCTGACGGCACAACAGGTCTTGCAAACGCAGTTGCAGGCTCAGAGGAGAAGTTCGTTGAGCTTATGAACGCTAAGATCCAGGAGCTTGGTCTTACTGGCACGAAGTTTGTGAATGCAAGCGGTCTGCACAACAAAAATCATTATTCCACAGTGCAGGATATCGCAGTTATCACAAAGGCGGCTATGGATAACGAAACTTGCCGTGAAGTGCTTACAGCAACAAAGTACACAACTTCAAAGACAAAACAGCACAAGGACGGTATCGAGCTTACAAGCATTGTTGCACAGAGAATTGAGGGCTACTATGTGGATTGTGACGGTGACGGCGAGGCTGACGACGGCATAAGCATCGAGGGCGGAAAGACAGGCTTTACCGACGAAGCAAAGTACACCCTTTCAACTATACTTGATGATAACGGACACACATATATTTGTGTTACAACAAAGTCTAAGGACGAGCTGAAGGCTGTTGAGGATCAGATAGCTATTTATGAAAAGTATCTGGGCGGCAAGGCTTCTGATAATAAAGACAAGGACAGCAAGACGGATACTGACACGTCTTCTGTTTCTGAGGTCGAGGATTAATTAGATAGGATAAAAAATAAATGCGGATATCGTGGAGGTATCCGCATTTTTGTATTTTATTTTGCAAATCAGTGTAGTCAGTGTAGGGGCGAACAGCGTTCGCCCGTCGAAGTGATAAAGCTATCGGTTTTACTATCCCTATGTAGCGTTTGTGTCAATTCGTGTAACATTGTATCAATTTTTATAGGGTTTTTACAAAAAGCGGGCGAACAATGTTCGCCCCTACATGGATTGACAGAATATATCATATCACACAAGCTTTTGTATCACGCCTATGACCTTGGAAAGGTCATCACAGCAGGCATACAGAAGCTTTTTTGTTTCCTCGTCAGGCTGTGAAAGGTCGGGTATCATAATAGGTTTGCAGCCTGCGGCGTGGGCGGAGCGTATGCCGTTTGGTGAGTCCTCGAGGGCAATGCACTCGCTAGGGTCAAGCTCCAGCTCCTTTGCGGCGGCGAGATAAATATCAGGGGCAGGCTTGCCGTTTTCTATCATGTTTCCGCAGATAAGCTTGTCAAATCTGTCAATGATATTTATAGAGCTGAGATACAGCGTGGTGCGCTGTAGGTCGGTGGCAGTGGCAACGGCTTTTTTTAGGCCTGTGCTGTCAAGATAGTCAAGAAGCTCATCAAGCCCTTTTTTCTTTTCTATGCCGTTTTGCCTGATAAACTCGTTCATAAGCTCGATACGCTTTGCACGAACTTTGTAGTAATCAAAATCCTCTCCGAAAATGCCTTTAAGATGTGGGATAGCATACTTCGCTGCAAGAGAGCGTATGCCCAGAACGTGTTCCTTTGTCATTGGATAGCCGTAATGATTCGCCGCCTCACACCAAAACCTTGTGAGCAGCTTTTCCGTATCTATCATTAGTCCGTCCATATCAAATATAACGCCTTTGAGCATTTTTATCACGCCTTTCCAACTTGGTATCTGTTATTATATCACACTTTTGACAAGTTTTCAATAAAACTGCACAAAT
Source organism: Ruminococcus sp. RTP21198st1_G1_RTP21198_201120 (assembly GCF_040924265.1). NCBI lineage: Bacteria > Bacillati > Bacillota > Clostridia > Eubacteriales > Oscillospiraceae > Ruminococcus > Ruminococcus sp. RTP21198st1_G1_RTP21198_201120. The sequence goes on along the minus strand of NZ_JBCOMH010000010.1, from coordinate 117,483 downwards.
TAGAGGTGCAGAACATACATTCTATTGTGCATCTATATAATTCGTAATTAAAATTATATAATCCTATTGACAAATTATTAGAATGTGGTATAATAAGTACAGTGATAAAAGGCGACGCCATATGGGAACGCCTTAAAGAAAGGAATGAGAGCAAAGTGAACAAGAGCGTGTATAGTCTGGTGCTTGCAGACGATGTGGTGGAGGCTATCGACAGATTGGCATATTCCATGAATACCAGCCGTTCAAATCTGATAAATCAGATTTTGGCAGAGCGTGTTCAGCTTCTCACCCCTGAAAAAAGAATGCGTGAGATATTCTCTAAAATAGAACAGCTTATGGACAGCAGGTTTCAGACCCTTAATCAGCCCTCTGACGCTATGATGTCTATAAAAAGTCCTTTGAGATATAAATATAAGCCGACCATACGATACAGCATAGAGCTGAGCCGAGATTTTCACGGAAAGGTGGGTAGGCTGAAAGTATCTTTCAGAACTCAGAGCACACAGCTCATTTCAATGCTTGACAGCTTTTTTAAGCTGTGGGCAAGGCTCGAGGAAAAATATCTTTCGTATCTTTTCACTACTGGCGTGCCTTATGAAACAGCCGAGGGCAGATTTACAAGAGATTTTTACGCACCGCCTCAGTCGGAGCTGACCGACGAGGATATAGCGAACGCTATCGGTGATTATATAAGCTGTATGGACAGCTGTATTCAGCTTTACTTTGACAACGCCGCAGAACCTGAAACGGCGGCAAGAAAGGTATCTGAAATGTATGAAAGATATCTGAAAAAAGGCGTTGTCGTTCTTTAAACGGTGGGCGGAGCATTCCGCCTGCTGTGAGCATATATCTTTTTAAGATGATAAGGGAGGTAATTTTATGAACGCTCAGAAATTGACACAGAAATCATTGGAAGCTTTGCAGGAAGCGCAGAGCATTGCCTCAAGAAACTCAAATCAGGCTGTTGACCAGCAGCACCTTATGCTGGCTTTGCTTTCACAGGAAAACGGTCTTGTGCCGCAGCTTTTTGTAAAAATGGATATCGCCCCTGAAAATATAGAGGCGGCTCTTACAAGATCAGTTGACGATATACCTAAGGTACAGGTAGGCGGACGTGCACAGGACTCTGTATACATTTCAAGCGACCTTGACAAGGCTTTTGCGGAAGCCGAATCGGAAGCTTCAAGAATGAAGGACGAGTATGTTTCAGTAGAGCATCTTGTTATGGGCATAATGGACAGCCCTAACAGTGCAGTAAAAGAGATTTTCAAGACCTTTGGGGTAACAAAAACAAAGTTTCTGAAAGTTCTTCAAGCTGTAAGAGGAAACGCTCAGGTAACGAGCCAGAACCCTGAGGAAACATATGACGTGCTGAAAAAGTACGGTCAGGATCTTGTGGAGCTTGCAAGACAGAACAAGCTTGACCCTGTTATCGGCAGAGACAGCGAGATAAGAAACGTTATAAGGATACTTTCAAGAAAAACAAAGAACAATCCTTGCCTTATTGGTGAGCCTGGCGTTGGTAAGACCGCCATTGCGGAGGGCCTTGCTCAGCGTATCGTCAGCGGAGATGTTCCTGACAGCCTGAAAGACAGACAGGTTTTCTCACTTGATATGGGTGCGCTTATCGCAGGCGCAAAATACAGAGGCGAGTTTGAGGAAAGATTTAAGGCTGTCGTTGAGGAGATAAAGAAGTCTGAGGGCAGGATAATCCTCTTTATAGATGAGCTTCACAATATCGTTGGCGCAGGCAAGTCAGACGGCGCAATGGACGCAGGCAACTTGCTGAAACCTATGCTTGCAAGGGGCGAACTCCATTGTATCGGTGCAACGACTCTTAACGAGTACCGTCAGTATATCGAAAAGGACGCCGCTCTTGAAAGACGTTTCCAGCCTGTTATGGTAGACGAGCCGACCGTTGAGGACACTATCTCTATACTTCGTGGACTTAAAGAAAGATACGAAGTATTTCACGGCGTAAAAATTCAGGATCAGGCGCTTATTGCGGCGGCTGTTCTTTCAAACAGATATATCACAGACAGATTTCTCCCTGATAAGGCTATCGACCTTGTGGACGAAGCCTGCGCACTCATCAGAACGGAAATGGACTCAATGCCTACAGAGCTTGATGAGATAAGACGTAAGATACTCCAGCACGAGATAGAGGAAACTGTCCTTAAAAAGGAAACTGATAAGCTTGCAGTTGAACATCTCCATGAGGTGCAGAAAGAGCTTTCAGAAATGCGTGAGCAGTTCAATGAAATGAAAGCTAAATGGGAGAATGAGAAGTCTGCTATCTCTAAGGTGCAGAAGCTCCGTGAGGATATCGAGCAATGCTCAAAGGATATCGAGAGAGCAGAGCGTGAATATGACCTTAACAAGCTTGCAGAGCTGAAATACGGCAGAATGGCTGACTTGCAGAAGCAGCTTGCCGAGGAAGAAGAAAAGGCAGAGAAGTCAAAGACAAAGAACACTCTGCTAAGAGATAAGGTAACAGAGGAAGAGATCGCAAGGATAATCTGCCGCTGGACAGGTATCCCTGTTGCAAAGCTTATGGAGGGCGAGCGTGAGAAGCTTCTCCACCTGCCTGATATCCTCCACGAGAGAGTTATCGGTCAGGACGAAGCCGTTGAGCGTGTGTCTGAGGCTATCATGAGATCTCGTGCCGGTATCGCAAATCCAAATCAGCCGATAGGTTCGTTCCTGTTCCTTGGTCCTACAGGCGTTGGTAAAACAGAGCTTGCAAAAACTCTTGCGCAGGCATTGTTTGACGACGAGAACAATATCGTTCGTATAGATATGTCGGAGTACATGGAGAAATTCAGCGTAAGCCGTCTTATCGGAGCGCCTCCGGGATATGTAGGCTATGAGGAGGGCGGTCAGCTCACCGAGGCTGTAAGAAGAAAGCCTTATTCAGTAGTTCTTCTTGACGAGATTGAAAAGGCTCACCCTGACGTTTTCAATATCCTTTTGCAGGTGCTTGACGACGGACGTATCACAGACTCACAGGGCAGAACGGTTGACTTCAAGAACACTATCATAATCCTCACTTCAAACCTTGGTTCTCCTTATATCCTTGAGGGTATCACACCTGAGGGCGAGATATCTCAGGAAGCAAGGGACAAGGTGGACGCTCTGCTGAAACAGCAGTTCAGACCTGAGTTTCTTAACAGACTTGACGATATAATCTACTACAAGCCTCTTATGAAGACGGAGATATACAAGATAGTTGACCTTATGCTTGCAGAGCTTGGCAAGCGTCTTGAAGACAAGAGGCTCAGCATAGAGGTAACAGACGCCGCTAAGGAAGCTATCGTAAATCAGGGCTACGATCAGAACTTCGGTGCAAGACCTCTCAAGAGGTTTATCCAAAGACGTATCGAAACTCTTATTGCAAAGAAGATCATTGCAGACGAGCTTGAGCCTGATTCTATCTTGCAGGTAGATTATGACAAGGACTTCGTTGTGAACGTTATTTATAATACTGTTACAGAAGAGTGATAGTATTATGCCAAAGGGCAGTTCCGAGAGGAGCTGCCCTTTTTTGTGGAAAAAGAAGGTTTTAATTTATTTTAGGTTAATAATAAAAGAATTATCTTGTTAATGTTTTGGTAAGATATACTGTTTGTAAACAAAAAAGAACAGTTTATTTTGTGAATTATTCTAGGCTATTTTGCTTGCAAATGAGATACATATATGCTAAAATATTAATATCGTGAAATATGTGATCTGATAAGGGGAATTAATATTTATGAAAGCAAATTTTTCTGATACGAATGATTTTGTTCAGAGCATGAACAGAGGAAAGCGCAAAAAGAAGATAGCATTGCTGGTGCTGTGTATAGTGCTTGCGTTCCTTGTGGCTGCCTGTGTTGTCGTGGGTCTGAAAATAAGGGAAAATAACCGTATCGCCATGGCGAAATCGGTCATAACAAAGCTTGATATAAGCACTACCTTCAAGGAGTCGGAGTTTTCTGACGATCAGGACTGGGACGGTGACGGCATAAAGAATGCCGATGAGGTACGTCATGGCACTAATCTTCAAAGCGAGGATACTGACAATGACGGAATAAGCGACGGCGATGAGATAAAGCTAGGCACGAACCCTATTGAAGCCGATACTGACGGTGACGGTCTTCTTGACGGCTATGAGCTTATGGCAGGCACAAATCCGAGAGAGTCAAAGTCTGACGGAAAGACCAATGACGCTGAAAGAGAGCTTACAGTGGAAAAAAATGCAGGGGACTGCCGCCTTGAAATAAAGGGCGATGCAAACGCTGCCAGTGCGACCCTCGTTGAGCTTGACCTCTTTGGTATCTCTTCAAATGCAAGTATCGTCACAAAGGCTTATGACGCTTATTCTGACTATAAGTTCAACTCGGCAAAGATAACTTTTGATATCGACTCTGCAAAGTTGAGCAAAATGGGATATTCATTTGATGACCTTACAGTGCTGAGATTTGATTCACGCTCGACCCTTTACACAAAGGTGGATTCAAAGGCAGACAAGAGCAAAAAGACAGTTTCTGCTTCTCTTACAGAGCTTGGCACTTATGTGGTAGGAGTTGAGAAAACTGTAAACGATGAAGCCACAACAAGGATCTGCTTCCTCGTTGATAACTCCGGCTCTATGTATCCAAAGGAGCAGTGTGTAACTTCTTCTGAGAATGATGTTGACTTCAAGCGTCTTGAATTTGCAAAGAATCTTATCGACAAGTTTGAGAGCCACTATCAGGTCGGCATTTGCAAGTTCACAGGAAGCTACAAAAAGATGGTAGACTTCACTGATGATAAGACGAAGCTTACGGAAGCTCTCGATAAGATAAAGTCTGAAAAAGAGATATTTAACGGCACTCACAGCCAGACGGCTCTTAAAAAGTGCATGGACGAGTTCAAGGCAACTTCCGGTGGAAAATACAGAAATATCATCGTGATGCTCACAGACGGCGAGTCTGACGAGTTTAATCCTGCAAGCGTTTCAAGCCTTGCAAATACTGCAAAGGATAAGGACATAATCGTTCTCACAGTTGGTCTTGGCAGAGATGTTGACAGAGATTGGCTTCAGGAGCTTGCTTATTCCACAGGCGGAAAGTATTACTCAGCTTCCGACGCAAACGCCCTTAATGACGTTTACAAGCAGATAGTTACTACACTGAACTACGATATCGTTACATACACGAACGCTGATGATAACGTAAGAGGTTATTCACTCTACAACACAGGCTTTGACCCAAAGGTGAACGGCTTCTCATTCAAGAATTTCAGAACAACAACTACCGCAAGTGTTGACTTCGGCATGGCTGTTATGGCAAGAGATTGGTATCTCGGAAATGTAAAGACTTCTCTTGGGGATATCACTCCGTCAGATAAGAGCGACATAAAGGTCAATGCCGCAGGCTATGACATAAGCGGAACAGACTTTGGTAAACAGTATGACGAAAGAGTGCCGCTTAGCAAGATAACCTCAGACCTTTTTGCGGGCACATATTCAGACGTTACAAAGTATCTCGACTATTCCTGCACAGGGGATATTCTCACCCTTAATGATGACTATAAGTATGACAGCAAGAACAAGGGCTGGGTAAAGGACGTTACGAAAATATCAGGCGGCAATCTCCGCTGGAAAAAGGTAGAGCTGCTTGATATGGATATAGCAAACGGCATTGAAAAAATAAAGGGTGGCTATTCCTCAAATGACGCAGAGTTCGCAAAGGCACTCTACAGACTTAACGCCCTCCAGTGGGACGATTCTTCGTCAGAGTATAACCTTAACAACGACAGTAAGGGCTTTGAAAAGCTTGAAGACCAGCTCAGCCTTGGCATACCGGTTGTTACAACTATAGACGATACTCATACAGTGAACGCTATCGGACTTATTCAGGATTCTGATTGCCACAGAAAATATATCCTTCAGATATATGACAACAACTATCCTGGGGAAACAAAACAGCTTTATATCCAGAAGCTTCCGAAGTGCAAGCTCAAGATAGACAGCAATGGCAAGGCGACAGTTGTTGGCACAACGTTCGAGTATTCTGCAACATATGAGGGCAAGCAGGTCGGCATAGAATTTTCTGACGTGACAGCTCATTAATAAGAACAAAAAACGGAACGGCTTTTGAAATGCTCCCCTTTTGTTAGACAATGTGGTATAATAGAAATATACCAATAAAAAATCTAACGAAAGGGGGCATTTTTATGCCAAAAGGAAAGCCGAACAAAAGATACACACCGGAATTCAAAATCAAAGTAGTGGAAACAATGCACAGAGAAAAGTTAAGCTATCGTGAAACTGCACGTCAATTTGACATATGCTATCATGATAGAGTAGCAGCATGGGAACAATCTGTATTGCACCGGAGCTTAAAAGGAAGGGGTAAGGAAAGATTTCACTGGATTATTCTCTGGAAAAAGCAAAAGAGCTTGGATGCGGAGCAGTATGCTTTGAAGGAAATATTGATTTTTATGGAAAAGCGGATTTAAACAGGCAAGCGAGTTTGGCATCCGCTATCATGGATTGCCGGAAGGCGAGGATGCATCTTTCTTTCTGTGCAAAGAACTGATACCGGGATATCTTAATGGAATTACAGGAGAGTATGCACCTTCGGCAGGGTATCTGGTAAATGAAAAGGAAGCAGAGGCATTTGATAGAGAGTTCCCGTATATGGAGAAGAAAAAACTTCCGGGACAGATTTTTGAAGGAGATATTCTGTAAATTAGGACTTCGTATTTGTAACAGCTTTGCTGATTTCAGTGGAAAGCCGAGTTCTGATAATGATATTCAATTGATGGTTTATTCCATACGAGAATAAAAATAGAGTAGACGAATTATTTAGCAATCTTCATCAAATCTTTATTTTTTTCTGTTAGGTTATATTTCAGTAAGAAATGAAATATGGAAGGAAGGATAATAAAGATGGAAATGATGTTGCAGACACAAAATTTGTGTAAATATTTTAGAAAGCAGAAAGCGGTAAATAATGTTTCACTTAATATCGAAAAGGGACAGATTTATGGACTGCTTGGACCGAATGGCGCTGGTAAATCTACCACATTGAAAATGCTGACCGGTATGATGAAACCAACTGCAGGAAAGATTTACTTTGATGGAAAACTTTTGGATAGGAAAGATTTATCAAAAATAGGAGCGTTAATTGAAAATCCGCCTATTTATGAAAATCTTTCCGCCAGAGAGAATTTGAAGGTAAGACAATTATTGCTTGGTACAGATGAAAACAGAATTGATGAGGTCTTGCAGATTGTATCACTTACAAACACCGGAAAGAAGAAAGCAGGACAGTTTTCTTTGGGAATGAAGCAAAGACTAGGCATTGCAATGGCATTGCTTGGAGAACCGGAACTTTTGATATTGGATGAACCTACAAATGGATTAGATCCAATAGGCATCGAGGAATTACGAGAGCTGATCCGGTCTTTTCCGGAACAGGAAATCACTGTAATTCTCTCCAGTCATATTCTCTCAGAGGTACAGTTACTTGCAGATAAAGTCGGGATTATTTCAGGTGGAATCTTAGGATACGAAGGAGCATTAAAGCAGGGAGATAATCTTGAAGATTTGTTTATGAATGTGGTAAGAAAAAACCAGAAAGCAGGTGAAATCCATGGTTAATATTATAAAAGCAGAACATCAAAAAGCCAAAAGAACCATGCGAAAAAAGTTTATCTGGGGATTTCCTCTTCTTACATTTGTCATGGCATTTATATTTACTCTTGGGATGACAAATGCTTATGCAGAAAGTGTTTGGAACTGGTGGTATACACTTTTGCTGCCGGGGATGATTGCTCTATTTTGTTATCTTTCTGTGGCGCAGGAGAAAAAGATAAAATACTATCATTTAATGACTATTCCCACAGACAGAAGAAAATTGTTGCTGGGAAAAATTATTTATATTGGGTACATGATTTTGTTTTCTAATGTGATTGTGTTTGCAGGAGCAACGCTTGGAGGCTTTCTTCTAACGACACATGTTCCAGTTGGAGGAGCGTTGATTGCAGTATTGTTTCTGACGGTTTCTGAGTTATGGGAGATTCCGGTAGCTTTATTTTTAAGTGAACGATTTGGAATGATTGTAAACCTGTTCGTCTGCCTATTTATTACCGTCAGCGGTGTGATAATATCACAAACCAGAATCTGGTATGCGCTTGTTTCTGCAATCCCTATGCGAATGATGTGCCCGTTGCTTCATGTTTTACCAAATGGACTTGCCGCAGAAGCAGGGAATCCTCTTTTGGATACGGGAGTCATTGTTCCGGGAATGTGTCTCTCAATCATCTGGTTTGTTTTTGTAACGGTTCTGTTTTTGAAATGGTTTGAGAGAAGAGAGGTGAAATAAGATGATTGGAAGATCTCTTAATGCAGACTTGCGAAAGATGAAAGGAACATCTGTGATTCTGGCACACTTACTGATTCCGATTATAACCAGCGTTATATTTTTAATATATTACTTTTTTTCACCATGGAATGAAAATATGAAAGTGATTGCATTTTATCAGGCAATAGGAGCAGGACTTCCGGTACTTATTGGAATTTTTACAGCAAGTGTGATGGAACAGGAACAAAATGCAGGTGATTTTCAAAATCTGTTGTCTTTACCGGATAAACCTGCAGCATTTTTATCGAAACTGTTGATGCTACTGGTTTTGTGTCTGTGCTCTATCCTATTGACAGCAATCATATTCGGAATTGGATTTGGAAGAATCGCATCAAGCGATATCGAAATCATGAAAGGATGTATATTTGCAGCATTGCTGCTGTGGGGAAGCAGTGTTCCACTTTATCTGTGGCAGCTGATTCTGGCTTTTCAGTTTGGAAAAGGGGTATCCATTGGAGCAGGGATTATATCAGGACTAATTAGTGCATTGATGCTTACCGGACTTGGAGATTATGTGTGGAAATATGTATTTGTCTGCTGGACGGGTAGAGTACCATATACTTATCTGCAATCTGTATTGGGAGAAACTAGTGTAGGTGAATGGTTGTCATTCATACCAGGTTGCTTAATATTTACAGGGATTAGTATGGTATACTATTTTTGGTGGGTAAACCACTGGGAAGGAAACAGAATATCGGAATAGAATCGAGGGAAACTATGGCAAAAATACTGGCAGTTGATGATGAACCGGCAATTCTGGAAATGATAGAAAGCATTTTGAATAAGGATGGACATCTGGTTACCAAAGTAAGTAATCCGCTGAAACTTAATATGGAAGAATTACATCGTTATGACCTGATTTTACTTGACATTATGATGCCTGGAATGGACGGCTTTGAATTATGCAAAAGAATCAGGGCACTTGTGGATTGTCCGATTTTGTTTCTTACCGCAAAAACGGAGGAAAAAAGTCTGGTGAACGGACTTTCGTTGGGAGCAGATGATTATATTTCAAAGCCATTTGGAGTGATGGAACTTCGGGCAAGGATTCATGCACATCTTAGAAGAGAGCACAGGGAACATTCTGTCCGGATGGTTTTGGGGAGGGTCTGTATTCAAATATCTCAAAAGAAACTATTGGTTGATGATAAGGAACTTCCTCTTACGAAAGCGGAGTACGAAATTTGTGAATTCCTGGCTAAAAACAGGGGACAGGTTTTCTCGAAAGAACAGATTTTAGAAGAGGTCTTTGGTTTTGACAGTGAGAGTAATGACAGTACCATTATCACGCATATCAAAAATATAAGAGCAAAATTTGCGGATTATGATTATACACCGATAAAAACAGTCTGGGGGATTGGATATAAATGGGAAGAGTAAAGAGAAGCAATGCACTCAGCTGGATTTTTATGAGATATGTACTGGTCATGCTTGGATCATTAGTAGGTTTGGTGATTGTTGCTTGGCTGCTGCTGTACCTTTTGATTAGTGTGGGCTGTATCTATCCGGCGAATTATGCAGAGCAAAAGATTAATGAAGCATATGATACGATTTTACGTGCGGATAAAGTAACTGCTGAGATGATTCCTGCACTTTGTGATTATGTAATCTTTTCAGAGAATGGAGAGAAAATAGGTGGAGATCTGTCAGAACAATACGAACAGATAGCATGGAATGTTGCAAAGTACGGAAACGCATCCGGGAAATATTTTTATAAAGTAATTGTAAGGGAAAATGAATATGTTGTATTGCAATATCGCCTGACACCTCAATATCATTCAGCTTTTTTGAGGGAGCATTTTATAGGACCACAGAATGCGATGAGTATTATGTCAGTGATTGGAGCGGTAGCGATTATCATCATTCCGTCCATACGTTTTGGAAAAAGAATCAAAAAGCAGATGCAGCCTGTATTAGACGCAATCAGACAAATAAAGGATCAAAATCTGGAATATGAGACATCCTGTTCCGGTATCAAAGAGTTTGATGACTGTTTATCGGCAATCGATGATATGCGAGATGCATTGCGAGAATCTTTAGAAAAGCAGTGGAAAACAGAGCAGGAAAAGAAACAACAGATGTCTGCTTTGGCGCATGATATTAAAACACCTCTTACGATTGTACGGGGAAATGCAGAACTACTTTCAGAGACTGAACTGACCACAGAACAGAAGAATAATATCACTTATGTTTTGAACGGCACAACACAGATACAAAGTTATGTAAAACAGTTGATAGATGTCACAAAATCATGGAATTGCAGTGATGTTACCTATACAACGGTGAGGTTAGAAGATTTTTTCGCAGATATAAAGGAACAGGCACTCGGACTGGTAGAAATCTATCACCAGAAAATAGATTGGAAGGCGGGACAAAGTGATAAAAAGGTAACGATTGCTTATGATCCAATGTTCCGGGCCGTAATGAATATGATTCAGAATGCAGTGGAGCATACAAAAGAAAATGGAATCATTTATATTGACGCAAAGGAGCAGGATGGCCGGCTGACATTCATTGTGGAGGATAGCGGATCAGGATTTACAAAAGAAGCATTATTGCATGGCACAGAGCAGTTTTTTATGGATGACACAAGTAGAAATGGCGAAGCCCATTATGGGATGGGACTATTTTTTGCAAAAACTGTGGCTGAAAAATATGGTGGAGGTATTAAACTTTCAAATTCTGAAAATACAGGTGGGGCGAGGGTAGAAATATTTTTCATGAGTAGTCAAGAAACAAGCTAAATAGACCGCAATTAAGCTATGTAAAAGAAATTTTACATGCTTTTATCTAATATGTAAAAGCCTTTTGATAGACATTACTACTACGTTTGCTGTAATCTCATGGAAGAAGGAGGCATACAGAATTATGATAGCTGATAAAATTAAAAATGCTCGTACTATTCTTTATTACATAACTATCATTATAGTTGGGATTATATGCACATATAAGAAGAGAATAATATAACTTTTGTTATGATATCAAATGATTTTTTCATTTAATATAACATTGCATTGGATGAAAAAATGTGTTTGGAGATGAAAACATAATCGAATTGAAGGTTGACGATTCAAACATAAAAAGAGCTGGGTGGCATCTACCCAGCTCAATCTTCTACATGGAAGACATCTTCCACCAATAAATTAAAGTATTTAGAAATCCGTAGCATAAACTCGGCAGATGGGGTGCTGTCCCCACGTTCTATCCTGCCGACAGTTTTGGTGCTGAATCCGATAGCAACGGCAAGGTCATCTTGGTAAATGCCACGCTGTTCTCGGATTTCTCGGATATTATTGGTAACCGCCATAAAAATCCCTTCTTTCAGTTCTATAGAATTTTCTTATTGTCAATTATGCAAAATGATGTGTCCGATAAAAAGGACTTGCAATTTTATCGGTAATGTCCTGTAATAGCAGAAGCATCAGATTTTCCAAGAACTTTTCCAAATATGTCTAAGCGGTCATTTTCACTAACCTTGATAGGTGCATACTTTTCATTAAGCGAGATAAGGAAGATTGAAATGCTCCGTTTTTTGTTAGATAGTTTGTCAGGATTATTTGATATAGTATACCCAATTGTCTTTTCTCTCGTGACCCTCGGGATATTCACCCTCAGTGTAGCCGAGTGCGCAGTGACCGATGCCCTCGTATTCGCCCTCGATGCCAAGGCTGCGGAGGATCTCCTTGCCTTCTTCAGACTCAAATTCTTCCTTTGCACGATGTATCCAGCAGCTTCCAACGCCCTCGTTGTGAGCGGCAAGCATAAGATTTCCCATAACAAGACTTCCGTCATAAATGTAAGTAGGGCAGGATTTGTCAGCTAGTACAATAAGAATAACAGGTGCACCATAGAACGGATCGAAGCCCTCATCCCAGCCGCCTATCTTTCTGTTCATCTCAGAAATTTTGTCGCGCATTTCCTTGTTGGTGACAGCAATTATAATAGGTGACTGCAAGTTTCTTCCTGTGGCGGAATAAGTTCCTGCTATTATGATGCGGTCGAGAACGTCCTGAGGTATCATGTCAGGCTTGTATTTTCGTACACTTCTTCTGGTTTTCATAAGTTCGAGCAGATCTTTCATAAAACAGCCTCCTTTGTAGGTTTGATAGTTGATTGCTTATAATTTGATTTTAGCATAGTTTGTGGAGAATGTCAACGGCTGTTTAAGTGAGAAACGAAGTTAAGTGAGGAGCGGTTTAAGTGAGGAGTGAGGAATGACATAGCCGCACAGAGTGGGGTAGCCAACACCGAGCGAAGCGAGCAAAAGGTCCAGGGGCACGCCCCTGGTCAGGGTCAAGGGGTGAAACCCATTGCAGGGTCTAGGGACAGAGTCCCTAGCGGAGTTTGAGGCAGAGCCTCATTCGGCGCAAGCCGATTAAGCGGTGCAGAGGTGAAAAGAAGAAATACAAACTAAATCACTAAACAAATAAGTATCGAAGAATAAGACCTGCACCGCTTTTGTTGTTTCCTGCACAACGTAAAATCCGCAAAGAGCGAAGCGATTTTGCGGCACGGCAAAGTAGCGTCCCCTACATGGTTTGTGAAAACATAAATAATGTGTGGATATCGCAGGAATGTATGGGCAAACAAGAAACAGGCGACCAGCGGTCGCCTCTACAAAAAATTTATCGCCGACAGGCGATACCATAATTCCTCATTTCTCATTCCTCACTCCTCATTCTACAAACGCCGCTTTCTTCATAAAAAATCTCTTGCAATTTAAGCGATACTGTGCTATACTAACAAGGTATGTTTAAAAATGCAATGAAATATGGAGGAATAATTTTGGGTAAGCTTGAAGATGAGATCAAACGCCGCCGTACTTTTGCGATAATTTCCCACCCTGACGCAGGTAAAACAACTCTTACGGAAAAATTTCTGCTCTATGGTGGTGCGATAGCTCAGGCAGGTGCTGTAAAAGGTAAAAAGAACTCCCGCCATGCTGTTTCAGACTGGATGGAAATAGAAAAACAAAGAGGTATCTCTGTTACTTCTTCTGTTATGCAGTTCCAGTATAAAAATTATTGTATAAATATCTTGGATACTCCTGGACATCAGGACTTCTCTGAGGATACCTACCGTACTCTTATGGCTGCAGACTCAGCCGTAATGGTAATAGACGCTTCAAAGGGTGTGGAAAATCAGACCAGAAAGCTTTTCAAGGTCTGCGTTATGCGCCATATCCCTATATTTACTTTCGTAAATAAAATGGATCGTGAGTCCAGAAATCCTTTTGATCTTATGGAGCAGATAGAGTCTGAGCTTGGTATCCAGACCTATCCTGTGAACTGGCCTATCGGTTCAGGCAAAGAGTTTAAGGGCGTTTATGACAGAGATAAAAAGCATATAATCTCTTTTGAGGCAAGCGGTGGACAGCATCAGGTGGCAGCTACAGAAGTCGACCTCTCCGACCCGTCACTTGACAGCCTTATCGGCGAGGATCTCCACTCAACTCTCTGCGATGATATCGAGCTTCTCGATGGCGCAAGCTATGAGTTTGATATCGAAAAGGTGAGAAAGGGTGAGCTTTCGCCTGTGTTCTTTGGCTCTGCTCTTACAAACTTCGGCGTCGAGCCGTTTTTGGAAAACTTCCTCGAAATGACAACTTCTCCTACTCCGAGAAATTCTTCTGCCGGTATCATAGATCCGTTCGACCCTGAGTTCTCGGCTTTCGTATTCAAGATACAAGCTAATATGAACAAGGCTCACCGTGACCGTATCACTTTCCTGCGTATCTGTTCGGGCAAGTTCGATAAGGATATGGAAGTTCTCCACGTTCAGGGCAATAAAAAGCTCAGACTTTCTCAGCCTCAGCAGATAATGGCTCAGGAAAGAGAGATAATCGACGAAGCCTATGCAGGAGATATAATCGGTGTGTTTGACCCAGGTATCTTCGCTATTGGCGATACGATCTGCTCGCCAAAGAAAAAGTTCGAGTTCGAGTCTATCCCGACCTTTGCACCTGAGCATTTTATGAGAGTCCGTCAGAAGGATACCCTCAAGAGAAAGCAGTTCGTAAAGGGTACAACACAGATCGCACAAGAGGGTGCGATACAGATATTCCATGAGCCTGACAGCGGTATGGAAGAAGTTATCGTGGGCGTTGTGGGCGTTCTTCAGCTTGAAGTTTTTGAATACAGAATGAAAAATGAGTACAACGTTGACCTCTTCAAAGAGGGTCTGCCTTATTCTTATATCCGCTGGATAGATAACAAGGATATCGACCCTAAGACATTGAAGCTTTCAAGTGACACAAAGCTTGTCAAGGACTTCCGTGACAACTATCTGCTTCTTTTCACAAGCGAGTGGAATATCCGCTGGGCGCTTGAAAGAAACGAGGGCCTTGAGCTTTCAGAATTTAACAGAGGCGACCTGCAATAATACAATATTGCTAAATACCCTTCCCTAAAAAGTGATAAACTGACCAAAGTGTGTGCTTTGGTCAGTTTTTTTCTTGACTTTTTATTTGATATATGTTATATATTAAGTAGATATATGTATGAAATATTAAGTAGGTATATGTATGAAAACTATTTTTGTGGGGTGATATGTATGATAAAAAAGATAAGTGCGGCGGCAATTGCGGTCATTATGTCAGCGAGCATGATGTTCACTACAGTTTCGGCAGACGCTTCCTATGTTCTTGATAAGGACGCAGGAGAAGACTTCGTCAATTTCATAGACGGCAAGCTGCCTGATATTTTAAAGAGTATGGACAGTGTTGCAGACGGCGATAAGATCTACTTCGACTATGGCTCATGGTTCATGGATCTGGATTTTGACGGTGTGCCTGAGTTTATAATAGGCGGCGAAATGGCTGACGGCGACAGACATTATTCTATTCTTACCAAGGACGGCAAGGAGATAAAGATAGATGACACTGTTGCAAACGGACAGTATTTTCCGGGATTTATGGGCTTTGATTATATGCCTTACAGAGATCTTTATACAGGGGAGGTATCATATTTTTCAAGTAACGATAAGATAAAAACTATGACCTTTGACCCTGAAAAAGGCGTTACTGAAAAGGAGCTTTGCTCGGAAGAATACGATTTGGAAACTGACAGCACTGTTTACAAAACAGACGGCAAAGAGGTCAGCGAGAGCGAGTATTATAACTATAAATCCACCCTCAGCAGATTTATCCCTCTTGAAGTGGAAAATACAGAGCTGACATCAGATGAAACTGCAAAGGCTGACGCTGATAAGCTTCTGGAAATGTATAACGATTATAACTGCGTTGTCATGACGGCGGAGAACAAAAAGGACGATATGACAAGCGTAATAGTCGAGATGTGCGATCTTCTTAAAGAGATAATGGCTGACGCTCCTTATGAAATTGCTAGTGATGTTGATTGGAGCTATAACAGTTGGTTTGAGGATTTAAACTTTGACGGTGTTCCTGACTTTGTTATCGGCGGTATTGCAGACCTCTTAGATGAAGGTACTGCTTTAAGGCTTTATGACGTTATCGGTATGGGCAATGCAGGCTTTTTGGCGGATACCAATGTGTCGAACGACCATGGCGACGGTGAGAACGGCTTCGGCTTCAAGCCTTATGTAAACAAGCAGACTGGCGAAAAAACATACCTTTCAGAGGATAGATATACAGAGGACGGCAAGGAGCATTACGCAGTGAGAAAGCTTTTTAGCTGTCTTGGTGAATGTCTCACCGCTGATATCTGCACCGCAGAATATGACAGCAAAAAAGGCGTGACTTCATACACTATCGAGGGAAAGGAAGCCACATCAGAGGAGTTTCAGGCGTATCTTGCAAAGCTTAACAGCGACTATGATGAGCTTTCTGTAACAATAAGCACCATGGGCGAAAACAAAGTCCCTAATGATGAAGGCACCCTTGCAGAGTCATATGACGATTATAAGCTTGGGGACGTTGTGGGCGGAGCAAACTTTACATATGTAGAAAAGAAGAACACTTCAAATGATATTTCTAACCCTGACAAAACAGCAGGCTCTCAGGCTTCAAAGAATTATAATACCGATTCGTCAACAAATCCGTCAACAGGTGCGGCGGCAGGCGTTACAGCCGCAATAATAGCCGCTGGAGCAGGTTTGGCGATATGTGCAAAGCGTAAAAAGAAGTAGTCTTTTCAGCCTAACATATGCAGAGGTGAACAGCGTTCACCCGTATATTGGCATATTATCTGCGTGCTGAATATTTTATCACCGTACCCTCTCGTGGTGCGGTGATTTTTTTGCATAAGCCGTCCTTTGTCCGCATAACTTGTACAAAGGACAAAAACTAGGAGGGCGGATATATGTTCAGAAGATTGCAGAATATTTTGTGCTGTGTGGTGATAGCAGGCTTTGCGGCAGTGTGCTGGTATGGCAAAAACAACGGCGAAGCCGTCATGACAGGTGGGACGGTGAAAACGACCATGGATAAGCCTGTGGTGGTCATCGACCCAGGTCACGGTGGTATGGACGGAGGCTGTGTTTCTGTTGACGGCACACCTGAAAAGGGGATAAACCTTGCGGTGGCGGAAAGCCTCCGTGACGGTCTGAAGCTTCTCGGCTATGATGTTGTTTGCACCCGTGAAAGCGATATATCTATCTATGACAAAGGCACAGAGGGGCTTGGGGAGCAGAAAAAGTCCGATATGAAAAACCGCCTTGCCATATTCTCAAAATATTCCGAGGGCATATCAGTTTCCATACACCAAAATCAGTTTACCGACAGCCGCTACAGCGGTGCGCAGATGTTCTATTCTAAAGACAATGCCGAGGGTGAAAAGCTTGCGGGAGTGATGCAAAAGCAGTTCGTTTCCCTTTTACAGCCTGACAATACCAGAGAAACTAAGCCGGTAGGCGACGAGCTTTATCTGCTTAATAATACCAAAAACCCTGCGGTGATGATAGAGTGCGGTTTTCTTTCAAACCCTGAGGAGGCTCAGAAATTGGAGAATGAGGACTATCAGCGTCAGGTGGCGTTTACAGTGCTGACAGGTATCAGCGAATACAGGCTAATGCAGAAATAGTCCATTGGTGCGGCGGCAGTGAGAAAACACTGTCCGTCGTTTTTTGTTTGTAAAACGTTACATAAATTGCTTGACTTTTAAAAGGGGATATTGTATAATATAATAGTGTATTTATAGCATAGTATATTTTTTAACTTTTTCCTGTCATAAATTCTGGCAGGAGAATAAATAAAGGTGGATTGAAACATGGGATTATTTGATAAAATATTCGGCAACTATTCTAAAAAAGAGCTTGCCAAGATCGAGCCTATAAAGAATAAGGTACTCGAGCTTGAAAGTAAGTATGCCGATATGTCTGACGAGGAGCTGGGCGGACAGACTGCCATTCTTAGAGGCAAGCTGGACGAGCTTTCAACTCTTGATGACGTTCTTCCTGACGCTCTTGCGGTTTGCCGTGAAGCTGCGTTCAGAGTGCTTGGCAAAAAGCCTTATCCTGTTCAGATAATCGGTGCTATCGTTCTTCATCAGGGACGTATCGCCGAAATGAAAACAGGTGAAGGTAAAACTCTCGTTGCCTGTCTGGCGGCTTATGCTAACTCCCTTACGGGAAAGGGCGTTCACGTTGTAACAGTAAACGACTATCTTGCTAAGTTCCAGTCTGAGGAAATGGGCAAGGTGTTCCACTTCCTGAACACTTCTATCGGCGTTGTGCTTACGGGCATGAACAAGGAGCAGAAGAGGGAAGCTTATAACGCTGATATTACATATGGTACAAATAACGAGTTCGGATTTGATTACCTCCGTGACAACATGGTTATCTATAAGAAAGATAAGGTTCAGAGAGAGCACGCTTTCGCTATCGTGGACGAGGTGGACTCTATCCTCATAGACGAAGCAAGAACTCCGCTTATCATTTCAGGTCAGGGCGACAAGTCAACAAAGCTTTATTCACTTGCTGACAGATTTGCAAAGACCCTGAAGCCTGTTACAGTTGTTGAAATGGACGATAAGGCAGATAACGACCTTCTGGACGGCGACTATATCATCGACGAAAAGGCTAAGACCGCAACTCTTACAAAGAGCGGTGTTAAGAAAGCAGAAAAGGCGTTCAACGTTATAAACCTTATGGACGCTGATAATATGACCCTTGCCCACCACATCAATCAGGCTATCAAGGCAAACGGCGTTATGAAAAAGGATATCGACTACGTTGTTAAGGACGGAGAAGTTCTTATCGTAGACGAGTTCACAGGCCGTATCATGCAGGGCAGACGTTTCAATGACGGTCTGCATCAGGCTATCGAGGCTAAAGAGGGCGTTGAGATAGCAAGAGAGTCAAAGACTATCGCTACTATCACATATCAGAACTACTTCCGTCTTTATGGCAAGCTGTCAGGTATGACAGGTACTGCCCTTACTGAGGAGGACGAGTTCAGAGAGATCTATAAGCTCGACGTTATCGAGATACCGACAAATAAACCTGTTATCAGAGTTGACCATCCTGACGTTGTTTTCAAAACAGAAAAGGGCAAGTTCAACGCTGTTATCGAGCAGGTAATAGAGTGCCATAAAAAGGGACAGCCTGTCCTTGTTGGTACTGTTTCCGTTGAGAAGTCAGAGTATCTTTCAAGACTGCTGAAAAATAAGGGCATCAAGCATGAAGTGCTCAACGCCAAGCACCATGACCGTGAGGCTATGATAGTTGCACAGGCAGGTAAATACGGTGCTGTTACTATCGCTACCAACATGGCAGGACGTGGTACTGATATCATGCTCGGCGGTAATGCTGAGTATAAGTCCCTTGCAGACCTCCAGAAAAGTGGCTATTCTGAGGAAGTGGCTGTCGAGGCAGCAGGCTTCTCAAATACTCAGGACGAGGAAGTTCTGGCTGCAAGAGCAGAGTATAAGAAACTCTATGCAAAGTATTCAGAAGAGGTAAAGGAGCTTGCAGAAAAGGTTAGAGAAGCAGGCGGACTTTATATCATCGGTACAGAAAGACACGAGTCAAGACGTATCGACAATCAGCTCAGAGGACGTTCAGGCCGTCAGGGCGACCCGGGCGAAAGCACATTCTTCCTCTCACTTGAAGACGACCTTATGAGAATTTTCGGCGGCGAGAGAATAACAGCTATGATGGATACTCTCAAAGTTGACGAGAATACTCCAATACAGTCAAAAATGCTCACAGGTGTTATCGAGTCCTCACAGAAGAAGATAGAGGGCAGAAACTTCAACATCAGAAAGAACGTCCTTAACTACGATGACGTTATGAACACACAGCGTGAGATAATCTATAAGCAAAGACAGCAGGTGCTTGACGGAGAGGATCTCCATGACAACATTCTCGGCATGATAAAGGAGTTTGTTGAGGATTCTGTAAATATGTATATCACTGACGAGGACGTTCAGGATAACTGGAACCTGCAGGGTCTTAAGGACAGACTTATGGGCATAATCACAGTTGAGGACGACTTCAACTATACCCCACAGGAGCTTGACGAGATAACAAAGAAGGATATAATCGACCTCCTTGAAGACAGAGCTTTGAAGATATACGCAAAGCGTGAGGAAGACCTTGGTCAGGAACTTCTCCATGAGATAGAAAGAGTCGTTTTGCTTAAAGTTGTGGATACAAAGTGGATGGCACATATCGACGATATGGACGAGCTGAAAAAGGGTATCGGTCTGCGTTCATACGGTCAGAAGAACCCAGTAGTTGAGTATCGTATGGAAGGTATGGATATGTTCGACGATATGGTCGCATCTATCCGTGAGGACACTGTAAGAATGTTGTTCACCATTCAGGTAAGAAAGAACAGCGCCGCTCCAAAGAGAGAGGACGTTCTCAAGCCGGGCGAGCATCATAACATGACCGTAAGAAAGGCTAAGAAGCCGGGCAGAAACGATCTTTGCCCATGCGGAAGCGGCAAGAAGTATAAGAACTGCTGCGGTGCCGGAAACGGTGTACAGGCTGACGAAGCCGAGCAGGCAGAGAATAGCTCTGACAGCTCTGAGAAATAAAAACAATATGCAGGACGGTGAAAACAGCCGTCCTGTTTTGGATATAAGAATAATAGGAGTGTAGTGAAATGTCAACAGCATTTAAAAGTGCAGATATACTTCTGCCTAAGAACGCCGATATGTCAAAATGGGCAGTGGTTGCCTGCGACCAGTATACCTCTGAGCCTGAGTATTGGGCTGACGTGGAAAAGATAACAGAGGGTGCAAAAAGCGCACTTAACCTTATCCTGCCTGAGGTCTATCTGGAGGACGATAACGTTGATGAAAGAATAGCCGACATACATAAGAATATGGACAGCTATATCAGCGAGGGCGTTTTTGAAGAGTATAAGGACGCTATGATATACGTTGAAAGAACACAGTCTGACGGAAAGGTCAGAGCGGGCATTGTTGGCGCTATCGACCTTGAAGAGTATGACTACCGCAAAGGCTCGAAGTCTGCCGTAAGAGCAACAGAAGCCACAGTTGTGGAGAGAATACCGCCTAGAATAAAGGTAAGACGTGGCGCACCTGTTGAGCTGCCGCATATCATGATACTCGTTGACGATACAGAAAAAAGCGTTGTTGAGCCGCTTGAAGCTCACAAGGGAGAAATGAAAAAGCTCTATGACTTTGACCTTATGAAAAAGGGTGGTCATATCGCAGGCTATCTTATTGAAAAGCCTATGCAGGAAAAGATAATAGCCGCACTTGAAAAGCTTGGTGATATCGACGCTTTCAATACAAAGTATGGTCTTAAGGAAACTTCACCTCTTGTCTACGCAATGGGTGACGGCAACCATTCTCTCGCTACTGCAAAGGAATTTTACGAGGAGCAGAAGAGAGAGAACCCTGATAAGGACATGAGCAATGCTCTTTGCAGATATGCCCTTGTGGAGATAGTGAATCTTCATTCACATGCACTTGAATTTGAAGCTATCCATAGGATAGTTACAGACGTTGACACAAAGGCTCTTATGAGCGAAATGACAGCGGCTCTTGAGCTTTCTGAGGAAAGGTCAGAGCAGGCAATAGTTGTCTGCGACAATGGCACGGAAAAGACTCTCTATATACATAAGCCAACTTCAAAGCTCACTGTCGGCTCATTGCAGAATTTCCTTGACAGCTATATCAAGGAAAAAGGCGGCAAGGTGGACTATATCCACGGTGCAGAGGTCATAAGAGAGCTTTCCGCAAAGGAAAATTCCATAGGCTTTATGCTCCCTGACATGGGCAAGGAAGAGCTTTTCCCTACAGTTATCGTTGACGGCGCACTGCCAAGAAAAACGTTCTCCATGGGTCATGCCGAGGATAAGAGATTTTATGTTGAGGCAAGGAAAATATTGAAATAGAAACATTAAAGAAATACTGAAATAGAAAAATCGTAGACAATATATTTTAAAAGGAGTTTTTACGATGATAATTGAAGAAGTCAAAAAGGAACTTACAGGACATATCATTCCCTTCTGGAACAAGCTGAGAGATGATGAGAACGGTGGATTTTACGGTTTTATGAGCTATGACCTCAAGCTGGATAAGCAGGCTGATAAGGGCGTTATCCTCCACGCAAGAATACTTTGGTTCTATTCAAAAGCGTATATCACTCTGGGCGATAAGACACTTCTTGACAACGCACGCCACGCTTACGAGTTTATCAAAAACCACTGTATTGACTATGAGTACGGCGGAGTTTATTGGATGATGAACTATAAGGGCGAGCCTGCCGACACTATGAAGCATACATACAACATCGCATTTGCTATCTATGCATTGTCATGCTACTATAACGCAAGCGGAGATAAGGAAGCTCTGGAGCTTGCCTATAAGCTTTTCCACGATATCGAGAACAACACTCTCGATGAGTACGGCTACAGAGAAGCTTTTGACAGACAGTGGAATTTGGTATCAAATGACGCTCTTTCTGAGAATGGCTTGCATGCTGATAAGACCATGAACGCTATCCTCCACCTTATCGAAGCTTATACCGAGCTTTATAAGGCAGACCACAACGAGGAAGTTGCTAAAAGGCTTAAATTCCAGCTTGGTCAGATGAGAGATATTGTTTATACTCCTGAAACTAACGCTCTGAAAGTTTTCTTTGTCACAAAGTTCGACCTTGTGGGAGATATACATTCATTTGGTCACGATATCGAAGCAACATGGCTTATGGATCTTGCCTGCGATACTCTTGGCGACGAGGAGCTTAAAAAGCAGTTTGCTGAAATGGATCTTAAGATCTCTCATAATATCCAGAATATCGCTCTTGATAACGGCGCACTGAACAACGAGCGTGAGAACGATAAGATAGACAAGAAGCGTGTATGGTGGGTAGAGGCCGAGTCTGTTGTTGGCTTCATCAACGCTTATCAGCACAGCGGAGAAAAGAAGTTCCTTGAAAGTGCAAGAAGTGTGTGGGAATATATCAAGGCTGAGATAATCGACAAGAGAGAAGGCTCAGAGTGGTATGCCGAGGTTTCCTATGACCATAAACCCCACGATTGGAAAGAGATAGTAGGTCCATGGAAATGCCCTTATCATAACGGCAGAATGTGCATGGAAGTCATCAACAGAGGCGTGGACTTCTGATGTTCAGGTATGAAACACACCTGCATACCGCCGAGGGAAGCGCCTGTGCCTCTGCAAGCGGAGCAGAGCAGGCAAGGCGTTATAAAGCCCTTGGCTATGACGGGATCATCGTCACCGACCACTTTTTCAACGGCAACTGTGCTGTCACCAACTTTGACAGTTGGGAGGACAGAGTGAACAAGTTCTGCAAGGGTTATGAGAATGCCAAAGAGGAGGGTGACAAGATAGGTCTGAAAGTGTTTTTCGGTCTGGAGTATTCCTACTTCGGTGCAGACCTTTTGACCTATGGTATCGACAAGGACTTTCTTCTTGCCAATGATAACATAAGTGATATAAGCTTTTATCAGTTTGCTGACAGAGTGCATAAAGCAGGTGGCGTGTTAGTCCATGCCCACCCTTTTCGTGAGGCAGATTGGTATATTCATGAAATAAAGCTCCTGCCAAAGTGGATAGACGGCGTTGAGGTCTATAACAGCGGCAACGGCAAAGAGGTCTATAATCAGCGTGCAAAATGGTATGCCGAGCAGTTCGGCTTTGCACAGACGGGCGGTACGGACAATCACCACCTGTGGGTGGAGGACAGCCGTATCAGCGGTGTTGCAACTGACGAGCCGATCAATTCCATAGAAGATTACATAGAATTTCTCCGTGACGGAAAGCTTACCCCGATAATTCCGGAAAAGCCGGCTGAAACATAAAACATAAATAAAAACTTCAATGACATTTTTTGCCATTGAAGTTTTTTTACTATGAAATTTTGCTTTCATTTACCGAAACATCGTCGGAATAAGATTCCGATTCAGCGGCAGAATCGTCGGGAACACGAATGTAAGTATCTACGGCGACGAATGTGTTTTCATCAACATAATTAAATGCTAAAGCGAAAGCATTTTCATGTTTTCCATAGTCAAATTCAATTAGTATCTGATCTCTTGCTTCGTGATAGGTTTTAATAGTATATGTTCTGGTTTCAGACCACATTTTTATCGTATCCTGCTTTGCGGTCTCGTCATAAAACGTAAACAGCTTATTGCAAAGATATTCCGAATCTCCGCTGTATTTCAGAGTGTTGTTTTCTCCTATTATAAAATAATCTTTGCTTGTATCTCCGTTTGGATAATATTTTCCCATATTCAGCGTTGGTTCCTGATAGGTATCGTCATGGGGACAGCTGTAGTTAAAGGTATTTATTCCGCTTTCATCATCTTCAGGTTCATCAGAAGAAACTATGTTCTTTAAGCAAGTGATCCAGAAAAACAATACAAATAATCCGGCTAACACAAGCCAAACGGAAATCTTGACCCATTCGGATTTGCGGTTACTATTTTGCATATGTGTAATTACCTATTTTAATTCTTATTTTCTCACTATGAACGTCTACAGCGCCTTGTATTACAAATGGTACGGAACTTTTGCCAGTGACCGTTCCTGAACGGTTTACAAAAACTACTTTTGAAAAATCAGCGGTAAAACTTTTGTCCGTTATACTGAAATCAGTTGTAGAACCTTTAATGAATTTGTTATTAACAGGCGAATATACAATTATTGCATAACATTTGGCTGTTTGTATATCGATATACGCCAAATCATTTTTAGTATCCCAATATACACCTTTATACTTGGGGTTTTGAATATTTGCCGCCGAGCAAGTGAACGGTAACACCGCCGCAACAATTGTTGCCATGAATAAACTGATAATTTTTTTCATAATTTTGTCCTCCTGTAAATTATATATTTTTATCACAGCTTTTAACTGTAAATATATTGTACCATACAATAAAAGGCAAGTCAATTGGCAATATATATAATTTTCTGCTTTCTTTTACCGCACTATGCACATAGTGCAGAATCTGCCTGTTTGTGTTTAATTATCCAAATTTGAACTTGTGCTTTCCGACACAAGTTTGTAGATGTTGTCGCCGTCTTTAAAGGAAGTTTCGCTTATGTAACTTGGACCTGTAGAAAAGCCTATACCATTTTCAGTTTTTTGTTCAAGCTGTATAAGTGTTCTGTCCCCGGCTTCATGATAGGTCATGATCCTATATCGCATCGGTTTGCTGTACTGTTCAATGGATTCAGCTTTCAAATTGTCATCAAAAAATGTTGCAAAAGAATCAATATATTTTTCAACATCTCCGCAAACATTGTATGTTTCATCATCTCCGATGTGAATATAGAATACGTTATTGTCAGTGTTTCCGTCAATGTAATAATCGCCAGCTTGTAAAACCGGCTCAACAAAATCATCTCCGTGAGAACATTCAGCCATGCTGCCCACTATGAGATCTTCTTCCTCTGATGTATCCTTATCAGCAAAAATATGTCTTATGCCAAAATACCAAAAGCAAAATATAAAAGCGACGGCAATAACTACCCATATTATTATGCCAACGTGTTTAGCTTTCATAGTTGTACCCCCATATAATTTTCAAATTAAATACTCTATGTTTAAATTATACAGTTTATGATTATAATTGTCAATTGGCAAAATGAATAACAAAAAACATATTTTGTATATATAGTCACATTTCAACAGAACTTTGTGCGTTTATCTAATTTTATTATTCCTATTGACAAATCCACATTAATGAGCTAAAATATAAATATTATTATTTTATATGGTGAGAAAGGAAAACCAAAATATGAAAATCAAAAGACTACTTGCAGCAGTGCTTTCCCTTGCAATGGGCGTATCAATGATGACAGCCTGCGGCAGTTCGGACAGCTCCTCAAAGGCTGAAAACGATTCTTCAGCTACAGAAAATACTCAGAAGCATACCAATGACCCTATGACAGTGACCACTGCAAAAGACCTTGTGGCTCAGATGAAAGTGGGCTGGAATCTTGGCAATACCATGGACGCCACAGGCGGCTCAGGTCTTGACGCTGAAACCTCATGGGGAAATGTGGAAACCACAAAATTGATGATAGACCAGGTCAAGGACGCAGGCTTCAACGTGTTCAGACTTCCTGTTTCATGGGGTACTCACATGGACGAGAACTATACAGTTGACGAAGCATGGATGAACAGAGTTCAGGAAATTGTCGATTACGGTATCGACAACGGAATGTTCGTTATCCTCAACACCCACCACGAGGAGTGGTATATGCCTAAGAAAGACCGTGCCGATAAGGATATAGAGCAGCTCAAAGCCCTCTGGAAGCAGATATGCGACAGATTTCAGGGCTATGACGAGCACCTCATTTTCGAGGGCGTGAACGAGCCTAGACTTAGAGGCGAGGGCAACGAGTGGATAGGCGACGCCGAGTCAAGAGAAGTCGTAAATCAGTACGCAAAGGCGTTCGTCGAAACAGTTCGTGCCTCAGGCGGAAACAACCCTAACAGGTGTATAATGGTAACACCATATGCCGCTTCATCATCAAAGCAGAACATGGAAGCTTTGGAAGTTCCGCAGGGCGACGATAAGATAATAGTTTCTATCCACGCTTATCTGCCATATTCATTTGCACTTGATACCGCAGGCACAGACCAGTATACAAGTATCGACTCTTCTATCACAACACTCTTTACCGATATCAATGAAGTGTTCCTCAGCAAGGGAATACCTGTAATAATCGGTGAGTTCGGCTCTGTAAATAAGGTTAATACAGAAGCGAGAGTTCAGTGTGTAAAGGATTATCTCAGCACCGCAAAGCAGTACGGCGTACCATGCTGTTGGTGGGATAACGGCACAAGAATAGGAAACGGTGAGAACTTCGGACTTCTCAACAGATCCGAGGGTGGCTGGTATTTCCCTGAAATAATCGACGCTATCATGGAAACAGTAAATAGCTAAAAAATCAAGGACGGAAGCGATTCCGTCCTTTTTTTGTGTGCGCAAATTATGTGCAATTTTTGTGGGGCGAATTGATATCTTGCGAGCGGTGGGCAATCTTGCGGTAAACGGGCGGACGCTGTTCGCCCCTACAAAAATTTATATTATTATCGTTTTTTATCAATACATTTATGTAGGGGAGCGGCGCAATTTTTTTGTGTAGGGGACGGCGCCCTCGACGTCCCGCCACTCTCGTTCGTTTCAATCACAAACTGTTTTGTTCATTAAACGCCACAAAAAAAAGGACGACCCCAAGTCGTCCTTTTTCATATCTATTCCCCTGAAAGGGTCTTTTTCATTGCAATGTGCGGACAGTATTCGTCCTTGTAAACATCACCATATGCCCTGTAGCCAAGCTTCTCGTAAAATTGCTGTACTCTCGTTTGCGCCGATAAGCTGACTTCCTTGTAGCCCGCTTTTTCAGCCTGCTTTTCAAGGGCTTCCACTATCATTCTGCCAAGATCTCTGCCACGATATGCCTTTCTCACGCAGATGCGTCCAATGTGCGCTTCGCCATTTTCGTCAAACAGCCTGCCTGTTGCAATGGGATATCCGCCCGTGTAAATAACAGCATGATAAGCCTCATGGTCGATATCGTCAAATTCGTTCACAAAGCCCTGCTCCTCAACGAATACCTGCTGTCTTATGAGTCTGGCGTCTGCGTTGTTTGCAAGCCCTTTTGCGATCTTTATGGTGTAATTATCCATTATATCAGCCCCCAAGACGTATCATTTCGTCGATACATTTTCTTGCAGAGGTTATCTCCTCGTCTGTCATTTTTATCTCAAAACCGCCGCCGTTGCCGATGCCCTCGCAAGTCTTGTAAACGTCCATAAGAGTGGTGAGCTTCATGTTAGGACAAAGTATCTTCTTTGAGAGTATGTAAAACTCCTTCTCAGGGAATTTGTACTGCAAATGCTCCGCAATGGATATCTCAGTGCCTATGATGAACTCCTTTGCGTCAGACTCAGCCGCAAAATTCATTATGCCGGAAGTTGAACCAACATAATCAGCCATTTCGCTTACAGCAGGGATACACTCAGGGTGACAAAGCACCAGTGCATCAGGGTGAGCCGTCTTAGCCGCTATCATGTCAGCCTTTGTTACCGACGCATGAACAGGACATCCGCCCTGCAAAAGCATTATATCCTTTTCAGGACAGGCTTTTTTTACGAATGCACCAAGATTGCAGTCAGGAATGAACAGTATCTTGTCAGCGTCCATGTTCTTTACTATCTTCACCGCAGACGAGGAAGTAACGCAAACGTCGCAAACCCTCTTGAGTGCGGCTGTGGTGTTTATGTAGCATACTACCTTTCTGTCAGGCTCCTGCGCCTTTATCATTTCTATCATCTCAGGTTCCATTTGCTCTGCCATTGGACAGCCTGCCGATGGATTTGCAAGATAAACGTTCTTGTCAGGGTTGAGCATTTTTGCCGCCTCAGCCATAAAATGCACTCCGCACATAAGTATGTTTTTGTTTGAGACCTTCTGCGCCTCAACGCTTAGCTTGTATGAATCACCTGTAATATCTGCTACCTCTACTATCTCCTTAGCCTGATAGCTGTGCGCAAGTATACAAATATCGTTTTCTTTCTTTAACTGAAGAATTTTTTCCTGTACGTCCTTTATCATATCCAGATCATGCCTTTCGACCTTTGAAAAGCATATCCTCCTTTCGGTGTTTCGGCGTTTGCCGAAAGATTTATACCATATTATTATAGTATGATATAGACATTTTGTCAAGGGCATTTGTACCATACCGCCCATAGCACTTGACAAATTCATCAACATGGTGTATAATCAACAGTGTTGACAATCAACCGCCTTGACATTTGGAGGAATAACAATGAACGATAAAACAGCCCAGCGTTTTGGAGAAGTTTTCAGACGATTTTTTGAAACAGGATATATGGACGACCTTGCAGAGCTTTTTCAGGGCGAAAGCAAAGTGATAGTCTATCTTAGCACAGCCGAGGGCATAGTCTACCCCTCAGATATAAGCCGTGACCTTATGATATCACGTCAGCGTGTGACATCTGTTCTCAGCACAATGGAGAAAAAAGGCTTTGTTAGCCTTGTGCGTGACCCTGAGGATAAACGCCGTGTGCAGGTGAAACTCCTCCCAAAAGGTGAAAAGTCCATTGAAGAAAAGCAGCGGCGTCTTGAAAAATATTTCAGCGTGTTCGTTGACGCACTGGGTGAGGAAAATCTCAAAAACCTCCTTGACAGCTCCGAAAAAGCTGTCGAGGCACTTGAACATACAATGAAAGGCAACTCTCAGAAAGTCTGAGGTGCGGAAAGGAAACTGCCATGAACATTTATAATGAATTTAGAAAAACGGCAATAAACCGCTATAGCAAGACCGCTCTCGTGATGATGAATGACGAGGGTGAAACAAAGGAATATACATTCGGACAGACTTTACAGCAGGCTGATGTTTTTTGCAGCCGCCTTAAAGCCATGGGCGTTGTGGCAGGGGATAGGGTCTGCATAGCTTCCGAGGGCAGACCTGAGTGGAATATCGCATTTCTCGCCTGTGCAAAGCTAAATGCCACAGCCGTCCTTTTGGATTATTCGCTTCCTGCGGCAGAGCTTGTCGCACTGGTGAAAAAGTCACAGCCTGTGTGCGTTGTCGCTTCTCAAAAGGCGGCAAAGAAGCTTACAAGCGTGAAAAATATACCTGTTCTCGATATTCAAAACCAGCTTGACAGACTTGACGGTTCAGGGGAAAATATACTCCGCCAAGGTGAAGTAGGCGACCCTGATATCGCAGTGATAATCTTTTCAAGCGGCACGACAAGGACAGCCTCAGGCATCATGCACACCCACGATTCTCAGATAAATTCCTGCAAAATGGTCTGCCGGTGCAACGGCATAACCGATAACGAACGCTATCTCGGAATCCTGCCAAACAGCCATATCTACGGACTTTTTGCACAGGTCTTAGCCCCTCTCCTCACAGGCGGAACAGTGTGCTTTATTGAGTCTCTCTCCGCAAAGGGTCTTTCCGCAGGCTTTCAAAACTTCAAGCCGACAGTTTTCCCGGGCGTGCCAAAGGTCTATGAGCTTTTGAAAACCCAGATAATGCAGCAGATCAACGCAAGCAAAGTATCTTCAGCACTTTTCAAGAAAATGTTCCCCGTGGCACTTCATCAGCGTAAGATCTACGGCATAAACAGCGGCAAAAAAATCTTTGCAAAGATACACAAAGCCTTGGGCGGTGAGCTTAGATTTCTCTGCTCCGCAGGCTCGCCAATGTCAAAGGATACATTTGATTTCTTCTACGGCACAGGCTTTAATATTGTGAACAACTACGGTGCGACCGAAACGAGCATACCAACTATCGGCACATATGGCAAGCACGTCTATGCCGACACCTGCGGCAAGGCCTATCCTGATATAAAAGTTAAAATCGACCGCAGCGGTGAGCTTCTCATAAAGTCACCTTATATGATGATAGGCTACTATGGCGACAAAAAGTCCACAGATGAAGCTTTCAATCCTGACGGCTGGTTCAAGTCAGGCGACCTTGCAAAGTTCGATAAGCATAAAAATATCGTCATTCTCGGCAGATGTAAAGAAAATATCGTCCTATCCACAGGCAAAAAAGCCGCCCCTGACGATATCGAACAGGTCTATAGGGGCATTGAGAACGTTGACGAGCTTGTGGTCTGCGGAGTGCCTGCGAAAGAGGGAAGCTATGACGAGGTGCACGCCTTTGTGGTCTGTGCTGAGGATAAGCGTGAGCAGACGGAAGAAAAACTCAAAGAGATAAGCTCCTCCGCGGGTCAGGCAATGAAACTAAGCGGCATACATTTTGTGGATTCTATACCAAGGACAGCTATCGGCAAGCCAAAGCGTTATCTGCTGAAGAAAATGGTCATGGAGGATAACCTTGACAGCCTTACAAAGCAGGCGAAAAATAGTATCGACCCGTCGGATATCCCGTCAATGGTGAGAAACTCCGTGGCAAAAATAGCACACGTTCAGCCGAATGAAGTCAAGCTCAATACAAAATTTTTGCAGGAGTTCACCATAGACTCCCTCTCAGCTATCGAGCTTGCATTGGAGATAGAGGAGTTCAGTGGTGTGCGTGTTGACGGCTGTATGGATAAAGATATGACAGTGGGCAAGCTTATCGCCCTCGTTCAAAACCCAAACCGCATAAAGCCGCAAACAGTGAAATCAATGCTCTATCCTCTGGACAAGAAAAAGATAGACTATCGTATTTACCGCTTTTACAGAAATCTTGTGACAGCGTTCTATGAAGTCAAGGTCACCAACGAGGAAAATCTACCTGATAAGGACGGTTATATAATCTGTGCAAATCACGTTTCAAACTTTGATTTTATCTTCCTCACCCTGAATTTCAGATACGAGCGTTTTGCAAAATTCTGCTGTATGGCGAAAAAGGAGCTTTTCAACGGCAGTTTAGCCAGCCGACTTATAGTAAGAATAGGCGGTATGGTGCCTGTTGACAGGGGCGGCAGAGTAGACGAAACAATGGCGGCTCTGCGTAAAAAGCTTGGTCAGAAATGGGGTGTGCTAGTTCACCCGGAGGGTACAAGAAGCAAAACTGGTGAAATGGGCAAGTTCAAAAGCGGTGCAGCCGTCCTTGCTATCGAAGCCAATGTGCCTATAGTACCAGCCTACATCAAAGGCGGACACGAGATATTCCCGCCAGACAGAAAGCTCCCAAGGCTTTTCAACTGGAAGCGTCTTAGCAAATATAAAGTAAAAGTCGTTTATGGTGAGCCTATTTATCCTAATGGCGAAACCCCCGAAGAGCTTATGGCGAAAGTCCGTGAAGCGGTTTTGGCTTTGAAGAACGAAGAGAACTGAGCGGAACGCTCTAATGAGGAGTGAGGAATGACAAATGAGGAATGAGAAATTAGGAATGAGGAATTAGCATAGCTGTGGTTTGAGATACTCCAAGAGGTAAATTAATAAGAACGTTGGTGAGTTAATTGTGCGAACGCAGTTCGCAATGAAAAAAATCATCGCCGCAGGCGATACCTTCATTCCTCATTCCTCATTCCTCACTCTTTCCGTTTGACAAGTCGCAAAATATGTAGTATAATGTATTAATACGCTGATACGGTGACGTGTTATCGTAATATTTTGTTAAGGAATGAATATTTATGACTTTTGAGGAAGTAAAAAAGGTCACGGAGATCCTGCTGGAGTTCCTGCCTAATACACTGAAACTTTTTGCATGGACCATCGTGCTTTCAATACCTGTGGGAGTGCTTGTGACAATGCTGAAAAAATGCCGCTTCAAGCCTATCTCGTGGCTGACAAATCTCTATATACTTGTCATGCGTGGCACACCGCTCATGCTTCAGATAATCGCTATCTACTATGCAGTACCGCTTATTATCGCAAGTGCTGCAAAGCAGGGCAAAACAGGCGGTATCTATGACGTGCTTACCAATATAAAAAACAATGAGAACTATATGTTTATCGCCCTTGTTACGGCATTTGTCCTTAACTATGCGGCGTATTTCGCAGAGATATTCAGAGGCGGTATCGAGGCTATCCCAAAGGGACAGTACGAAGCGGCTTCAATGCTCGGCATGACGAAAATGCAGACATTTTTTAGAATAATCCTGCCGCAGGTCACAAAGCGTGTTATCCCTGCCACATCGAATGAGGTTATCGTCCTTGTAAAGGATACCTCTCTCGCAAACGTTATCGCATTCGCTGAGATAACAATGAAGGCAAAACAGCAGATGAACCTGTATAGCTCAATAACACCGCTTTTTATCGCAGGCGCATTCTATTTCGTACTCAACGCTATCGTGACGGTGGCGTTTGCCGTTATCGAAAAGAAATTCGACTATTATAAATAAGGAGAACTCATATGGCTATTCTTGAAGTGAAAAATATTTCTAAAAGCTTTGACAGCCTTAGGGTGCTCAAAGATATTTCTTTTAACGTTGAGGTGGGCGAGGTAGTCGCAATAATAGGTCCGTCAGGCAGCGGTAAATCAACGCTTCTGCGCTGTATAAACCAGCTTGAAAAAGCAGACGGCGGAGAGATAAACGTTGACGGCGTGAATATGTTCCACACGGAAAACGGCAAGGCAGTGTATGCACCCTCTAAGACCCTCAGGGATATCCGCCTGAAAATAGGTCTTGTGTTCCAGAATTTCAACCTTTTTCCGCACTTTTCTGTAAATCAGAATATAATGGAAGCACCTCTCCATGTCCTTAAACAGCCAAAAGCGGAAGCCAAAGCCAACTGTGAGGAGCTTTTGAAAAAAATGGGACTCGAAACTAAAGGCAAGTCTTATCCATGCGAGCTTTCAGGCGGTCAGCAGCAGCGTGTTTCTATCGCAAGAGCATTGGCTTTGAAGCCGCAGATACTTTTCTTTGACGAGCCGACCTCCGCACTTGACCCTGAGCTTACAGGGGAGATATTAAAGGTAATAAAAGAGCTTGCCAAAGAGAAAATGACTATGGTCATCGTTACCCATGAAATGGCATTTGCCCGTGATGTGGCAAACCATGTTATCTTTATGGACGACGGCTATATCGTGGAGGAGGGTACTCCGGAGGAAGTTTTCGGTCAGACCCAGAACGAAAGAACAAAGCAGTTCTTGCAGAGATTCAATGACAGATAGGACTGACAATTGTTGTAAAAAGCAAAAAATGATAACGTTTTCTGTGATTAATGCACAAAAGAAGTGTGACAATATTGTTAGAAATTTCAACACTTTTTGGAATAAAAAAAGTGAAAACCCCTTGATTTTAGGGAGAAAGTCTGCTATAATAAGACTAGAATTGAATGACAATTCATAAAACTATATTCATATGGAGGAGATTAACGATGAAAATTTCTAAGATTCTCGCTGGTATGTCAGCAGCAGCTATCGTAGCTTCTATGGCAATGATCCCAGCATCAGCAGCAGGCACAAAGCTCAACGTAAGCGATGACCTCGCTAAGATCGGCAGACAGACTCAGGATGACCTTTTTGCTGTATTCTTCAATGGCGATGAGTCAGAGGGTGCTGTAAACAAGGATGCTATCTCTGACCTTGGAGCTGTTTACGGTGCTTCATTCACAATCAAGGTTGACAACAACGATTGGAACACGATCGGCGGTGGCGGATCAATCAACTTCAACTCAAAGTCTGGTGGCTGGAACGCTAAGGACTGGGCTGGCGGCTCATGGGTTGAGGACGATAAGCCAAAGGATACTCTCTGCTACACAACAGAAGAGGAAGGCACATACGTTCTTGAATACCTCGGCGACGCTCCTGTTTTCGCAACAACAGACGGCGATGCTGATAATTACGCAGCAGTTGGTATCAACAACTGGGCAGCAGACCTTAAGGGTATCGACGTTGTAGGTATGAAGGTTCTTGGCGCTGACGGCAACGTTCTCTTCGAGGCTGGTTCTAACAAGGACAAGAAGGAAGTTCAGAAGAAGCCAGTAGCTGAGGAGTCAAGCTCTGGAGCTGATTCAACACCTTCAGGCACAGATTCTAAGAAGGACGATTCTAAGAAGGACGACAAGTCTTCTGCAGCAGCTACATCTTCAACAGCAGCTGGCACAACATCTTCAAAGGCTGGCACAACAACTACAACAGCTACATCTTCCGCAGCAGCTTCTGACAACACAGCAGCTACAGGCGCAACAGCTGGTCTTGCACTTGCTGGCGTAGCACTTGCTGGTGCAGCTATCGTTATTTCTAAGAGAAAGTAATCTCTCTCAGATAACACACTTGAATAAGTGAATTTATACAGAGCTTTCTGTCATTCGGGAAGCTCTGTTTTTTTTCGTTTGTGTAACCTGCACTAACTTGTAAACGATTTCTGTGCAAAACATATGAAATCATGTGCTTAAATTGTGCAAATAGTATATTGAAAATATGTGACAATTGTGTTATAATACAAAAGTAAATATAGGTCAGGCTATGTGTATAGCATGACGATTAAACGGAGGTTATTAAAATGAAAAAGTTTTTAGCTTGCGCTCTTGCACTTACACTTACAAGTGCTATGTTCGCTTCTTGCGGCAGCTCTGATGATTCTTCATCAAAGGCTGAGGCAAAAACTACTACAACAACAACTACAGCTGCTACAACAACAGAGGCTACTACAACAACAGCTGCTCCTGAGTCAACAGCTGATTCAACAGCCGCTTCCGGCACAGAGTCTGAGGGTGAGGCTGCAAAGGATATTTCCGAAATGCCAGCTACTCTGAAGAACTATGAGGAGGCTTCTGTATATTTCAAGAAGGATATGGACGTTGCTTCTATCGTTGAACCTTTCGCTGAGAAGGATTACGAGAACGATGAGTCTCATGTAAATCTCTCTATTGAGGAGCTTGCAGGTATTCCAATGCTCAAGGTCGAGACTCTCGATCAGGATAATGGCAACTACAAGATCCCTAAGATCAAGTTCCACATGGAGAAGTTCTTTGAGGGTCACGAGGCTGATCTTGAGAAGATCTTCACTATCAAGGCTGATGTAGTTACAAAGGCAGTTGGCGAGTTCACAGGTGACGACGGCACAAAATCACTCGTTCCTGGTAACTTCATGGGTGCATTCGTTACACAGCCTACAACAGGTGAAGGCGAAAACAGTTGGAACGACCTCTATGACTTCGGCGAGGCTGAGTGGACTTCTGAGTGGGGTTCCTATGAGCTTACAATGAGACCTGGTATCAAGGACGGTGCTACATTTGTAAACTCAACTGAACCACAGTATGTTTCACTTATGAGATGGGGCATTCCAAACCAGGCTGATTTCTACATTGCTGACCTCAGATTTGAGGACGAGGACGGTAACGTTATCGCTTGCGCAAACTTTGGTAAATAATTCATTTCCATACATAAGAAAGGTGCAGATTTTCTCTGCACCTTTTTTTATGTGAATTTTACGCTTACCTCCCCTGATATCTTCAAGCTTTTTACCTTTCCGCCTTTGATTTTAGCCGAAAAATCCTGCCCTTTTATCTGTCCCGTGGCGGTGATGTCTCCCTTGTCATTTTTGAGATACGTCACGCCTTTCTGCGAAATAAGCTTGTCAAGCACAGCGGCAGTCATTGTGACAGCGGAGCTTTCGGGTATGTTCCCTCGGTCAGTTTCGTAGGTCAAACCCTTGTATTCAATTCGTGCGCTTTCTCCTGAGCAGGTTATCACCATGCCGCTTACAGTTTCCGGCGCAGTTATCTCACACTCCCACATATCTGCGCCCTCACGGGTGAAGCTTGCGACGTATTCCGTGCCGTCAATGGTGAACTCAGCCGGGGTCTTGTAGTCCTCTGCCAGCTTTACGGGTTTGACTTCGGTGCTTTCACCGCATGAGCATAAGCCCATTACCGCCAAAATCGTGAGAAAAAATGCCTTTGTTCTTTTCATTTTGCCCTCCATAAAAAAAGACCCTCTTCATAAGAAGAAGGTCTTTGTTTTTAGTACAGCCTAGTCGGCGTTTTCAAGGTCATACAAAAATCGTGGCAAAGCGTCAATAACATCTCTTGCAATGATTCCACGCTCAGATCTTTTGTATCCTGCAAGTAGAGCCGTCGAGCCAAGTGTGAACGACCCAAGTGCCGCCGCATCAAGAGCATCGCACCCCTGAGCCACATAGGAGGAAACAATGCCTGCAAGCATATCCCCTGAGCCACCCTTTGCAAGCGCAGTTGTGCCTTCGGTGCAAAGATAAACTTTTCCACCGTCCACAGCAAAGGTGTCAGCCGACTTCGCAAGCACTGTCACACCATATTTTTCTGACAGCCTATATGCAAACCCAAGTCTGTCCGACATGACCTCGCCCACCGTCACGCCACAAAGCCTTGCAAGCTCCGCAGGGTGAGGGGTAAGGATAACTGTACTTTTCTTCTTCAACAGTACATCTATATTCGGACAAAGTGAATTTATTCCGTCAGCGTCCAAAACTATGGGTATCTCCGCATTTTCTATAAGCTCCGCCACAAGCTTCTCAGTCTGAGCCGTGTGACCAAGCCCACAGCCTATCAGCAAACAGCTTGCCTTTTCGCACTTTTTCAGTATATTCTCCGCATTTTCAGCCACCATAAAGCCGTCCTTGTCGGTTTTCATTGCCGAGTATGTACATTCATACATACTCGCCGACAGGGAGTTGACTACGCTTTTTGCAGTGCAAAGCTCAAAAAGCCCCACGCCTGTCCGCATTGCCGCCATTGCTGAAAGCCCTGCCGCACCTATATAGCTCTCCGAGCCTGCCACGCTCACCACCTTGCCGAAAGTGCCCTTGTGTCCGTCAGCAGGTCTAAAAGGCAGTGCAGCCCTTGCCTTTGTTACGTCAAAAGGCGTTATGACAGGGTATAGGGTATTCTCGCAACGCTCGTCAATGCCGATATCTTTTACAAGAATTTCACCACAAAAGTCCACCGCAGGCTGTAAATAAAGACCCAGCTTGCCACGATGAAAGGTCACTGTCACGTCAGCCTTGAACGACAGCTTGTCAGCCTGACCATTCCGTGCATTGACTCCCGACGGCAGGTCGCAGGCTATCTTCATGCCTTCACATTTTTCACAAGCTCTGAACACTGGCAGGATATTTTCACGCAGGCTTCCGTGAAAACCCGTTCCGAAAATGCAGTCCACAAGCACGTCTGCACCCTCGATAAAATCCAGCGCATTTTCAGCTTTCAGCACCTCTACGCTCTTATCGAGCCTAGCATACGCTGCCGAGGAGAGGTCAGTGTCAGGCTCACCACAGCATAGGACCACCGCAGGCTTGAGGCCTTGTTCCGCAAGCAAATTTGCCGCCACAAGTCCGTCACCGCCATTGTTTCCCTTGCCAATAAGAAGCACTATCTTTGAGGACGAAGACGAGTTGCTTGCAATGACCTCCGAAAGCTGTGCTGCCGCATTGTCCATGAGCTGAGCAAGGCTCACGCCATATTTTTCAGCCTCATGCTCGCAAAATGTCATTTGCTCCACTGTTAATATCCTATCCATTTTTATCCTCCTTTTCATAAGCTATCACCACTGCCGAAGCGATATCCTTGATGTGGGAAAGTGACACCGCAAAGGTCAGCCCCCTATTTTCAGCCGCCAAAAGCGCATTCCCTGTAAGCTCCAGATAAGGACAGCCAAGCTCGTCACGCAAGCATGACACCTCGTTCAAGGCGAAGCCCTCGACCCCTGTGCCTAAAGCCTTTGCGAAGCTTTCCTTAGCCGCCCAATTCCCCGCCATGGATTCGTATGGGTTTTTCTTCTGCGAAAAAAGGGTCAGCTCCTTTTCGGAGTAAACCCTTTCACAGAAACGTCGGCTCTGACAGCTTTTTTTTATGCGTTCGATCTCAATAAGATCAGTTCCGACAAATATTTTCATTTTTATTTCCTCAGTGTTCTCGGAAGCGCAGGCTTCATAAGTGCCAGCATATCATCATCTGGTGTGAAGACAACAGTTGTAAGCCCGAGATTTTTGTGGTTGAATGTTATGTAGTAGTCTGTAAGGCTATCGTCACAAGCGCAGGCAAGGACCTGTGTTGCGCCCTCAGGTACAGAGAAATTCTCGTCAGCAATGCCGAAATCTGTCGCACTGCCGCAACGGAATGTTATAAGGCGCTTTCTTGAACGCTGAGCCGTTATCTTGTCAACGTCTATTTCTCCGTTTGTGAAAATGTATTCATACTCCACATCGAGTTTTGTTGTAAGATAATAACCGCCATAAAGTGCGGCGGCGGCAAGAAAAATGCCTATTACAGAAAACTGCGTGCCGAAAGGGAAGATAAAGCACAGTGCGGCAAGTGCCACGCTTGCTATCATGATGAAAATTTTCTGTATCTTATCGTTCTTTGTGGGAATCTTGCGAACTATCTGTTCCTTGAAGCTGTCCATTATTTGTCCTCCGTTTATTCAGTGCCGCTGAGAAGCTCTTTCATTACCCAGCCGCTTTTATCGTTGTATTTTACATATACCCATATGTCTCCGTCACCATCTGTTCTCTCGCCGTAGCCGTTTATGGTCTTGCCGTCAGGTATCTTTTCTATCACGTCATATTTCTTTGACGGACCGTATCTTAGATTAAGATAAGAGGTATCTGACTTTACAAGAAATGGGATAGAATCAGGGTATTTCACATCATCACCCAAAGGGAAAAGTGCGTCCTTTTTGAACTTTGTGGTGGTGGTCTTTTTAGTCGCCTTTGTTTCAGCGGCAGTGGTGGTTGTAGTGGTGGTCGTCCTCTTTGTTGCCGTTGCAATTATGTCAGGGTCGTAGCCCTCGTCAATGCTTACGTCAGGGTTTTCGAGTGTGCCTGCCGTCACAGAAGTGGTGGTGGTGTAGCCCTCGTAATCCTCATCGTCCTCATCATAATCGTCGCCCATTGTGGCGGTCTTTGTGGTCTCTATAACTCTCTGGGCGGCAGTACCCGTGGTGGTCTCCATTTCGGAGGAGCTTTCTGGAAGCATTGCCCCACATGACGCAAGCCCGAAAACCGCAGAACAAGCCAGCACAGCCGCAAGCAGTTTTGATCTCATTTTTTATATCCTCTTTTCAGAATTTACACAATTTTATTTTAAGCCAAGAAGTCTTTCTGCGTTGCCGCCGAGAATTTTATCTTTGTTATCCTCGGAAATGTTCAAGCGCAGTATCTTTTCTTTTATAAGGTAGGAACTGTCCCAAGGGCAGTCGCTTGCAAAAAGTATCCTGTCAGCCCCATGCTTTTCAACGATAGCCTGCATAAGCTCGTCAGGACACATACTTGTGAAAGCGGTGTCAAAATAAACTTCACCGTCAACTCCTGCCAAAACGTCACGCACCTGCTCCCACATCATGTTTGCACCAAGATGTGCAAGAATGACCTTGAGTTTAGGGTGCTTTTTTATCATGTTCAGCGCCCTCTCAGGTGTGGAGTGGATAAGGTCAGGGGAAACGCAGTCATAGCCCGAATGGAATATAACAGGCAGGTCGGCTCTTTCAATGGCGTCATATATCTTGTCCATGCGCTCATCATCTATCATAAAGCCCTGATAATCAGGGTGAAGCTTTATGCCGTGAAGTCCAAGCTCCTTTATGTGGGCTATCTCCTGCTCATAGTCCTCAGCGTCAGGGTGTATTCCACCGAAGCTTATAAATCTTCCGCCGTCCTGTTGGGCACACCAATCGTTTATAACTCTCTGCTGAGTAGGTTTTGTTGCCACTGATAACAGCATGCCCTTGTCAATGCCCCATTCGTCAAAACGCTGTATGGTTTCCTCTGCAGTGCCTCTTGTGAAAGGAGTTATTCCACTGCAAGCCTGAAGCTTTTCAACAGCCTTTTCCGCTACCTTTGGATTAAAGGCATGAACGTGAAAATCAATTACCATTTAAAACATCTCTTTCTGAAAATACTTTTCCATATGGTATTATACCACACTTTCAAGCTTCTTTCAACGAATATCGGCAATTTTCACAGTATTTTCATCTAGGGCTATTCCCAGCTTTTCCACACCTCGGGGCAGAAGCCTACTGTAGCTTTCTTGCCGTTTCTTACGATAGGTGCGGCAAAAAGCTCGGGATAGTCAAGAAGCTTTTCTATCTTTTCCTCGGTGCTTCCAAGATATTTTATGAGCATTGCCTGCTCTCCCTTTGCCTTTGGGTCGATAAGCTTGTCAATATCGCCAACAGCCGCAAGCACTGAGTTAAGCTCGCCCTTGCTAAGCCCCTTTGTAGGCAGGTCAACAGATTGGAACTTTATTCCACGCTCTTTGAAATAACGCTCGGCCTTTTTTGTGTCAAAGGATTTTGACTTGCCGAATATCTGTATGTTCATGGAATTATCTCTCCGTTTCTGCATTCAAGAATGATAGTAAAAGGACCGTCATTGAGCAGTGAAACTTTCATGTCTGCACCGAAAACGCCCTTTTCTACCTTGCCTGAAATTTTCTCACCGCAGACCTTGCAGAAGTATTTATAAAGTCTGTTGGCTTCATCAGGTTTGCCTGCATAGATAAATGACGGGCGGTTGCCGTGGTGACAATCTGCATAAAGGGTGAACTGTGAAACGCAAAGAATATCTCCGCCAACATCGTTTATAGAAAGATTTGTCTTGTCGTTCTCGTCAGCGAAAATGCGAAGCTTTGATATCTTGTCTGCAAGCTTGTCGCAGTCAGCCTCAGTGTCCTCCTGACCTACTCCGAAAAGTATCAGAAAGCCCTTTCCTATCTCGCCTGTGACCTTGCCCTCGACCTCAACTTTTGCACTTGTGACCCTCTGTATTACCGCTCTCATCAGCCCACCTCCACGGTGTAGCTGTAGGTGTAAACAGCTTCAGGTGCAAGCTTGATAGCGTGAGGCTTGTTTTCAATATCCTCAAAAGCGTCGTCCTCGTAAACAGGCACGCTAGTCCAAGGCTCAAGGCAGATAAACTGAGCGTCAGGGTTGCCTGTGGAAGTCCATACTGCAATGCAGTCAGAGTGTGGGAATGACAGCTTTACGAAACCGCCGTCAGACTTTTTCAGGGTGACAGCCTTTGAAGCAGGGTGGTCTTTCATGATAACGTCATAGTCGAAAAGCTCTCTTGTGAGAGTGATAGTCTTTTCACCGTCAAGGATAGTCCTCTCGCCGTTTGGGATAGGCTGAACGATATGCTCGTTTTTCTCGTACTCAACTGTGCATTTGCCACCTTGGATATCGCAGATAAAAGCAGGGTGACCGCCGAGATAGAAGTACATAGCCTTTTCATCAGTGTTTTTTACTGTGTTTGTGACGGTGACTTTTGAACCTTTTATGGAGTAGGTGACTTCAAGCTCAAAGTGATATGGGTATTGAGCAAGGGTAACGTCATTGTCTTTGAGGATAAAGCTCAGGGAATTTTTTGTGCTGCCTGAGAAAGCAAATTCGCTGTCACGAGCGAAACCATGGTTTGCAGCCATGTGATATTCCTGACCGCCAGCCTTGTAGGTGCGGTCTTTAGGGGAGCATATGAACGGGAAGAGGATAGGAGCGTAGCGTTTCCAAGCGTCACCGCATTGCCAGAGATATTCTTTGCCGTCCAGTTTGATAGAGTGAAGCTCAGCACCGAAAGTGTCGGCTGAGATAGAGAGTTTATCATTTTTTATTTCATAAAGCATAGATCAGACCTCCGAGGGATAAATTTTATACCTTATTATTATAGCACATTGTTTGGGAGATGTCAAAACCAAGTGAGCAGTGAGGTTATGAGGTCTGCTGGGGTATGGGCGAAAACGTTTGAAAAAACTTAAAAGTCTGTTGAAAATTCTGTTTTGATATCAATATTTTAACAGTTAAATTTTATGACTTTGATACAGAATAACTAAAATATTTTCAATTGTTTGTGTAAGCTGACAAAACTTGTGATGACTATTGACTTTAATTTGGAGATAGTCTATAATAAAATGGTAAGATTATTTAATTGTGCAGTGCTTTTTGTTCACAGCTTCAGACTGCACTGAGGAGAAATGATTATGAATATTAAAGAAGCAAAACAACAGATACTTAATGCAATACAAGCCTATCTCATTAAAGACGAATTTGGCGATTACCGAATTAGCATAGAACATCAGAGACCTGTGTTCCTGCTTGGCGCACCTGGTATCGGTAAGACCGCTATTATGGAGCAGATAGCTCAGGAAACTGGCGTAAACCTTGTTACCTACTCGATGTCCCACCACACAAGAGAGTCTGCCCTCGGTCTGCCTGTTATTGTACATAGAAACTACACCGGTGCTGACGTGCAGATATCCGAGTACACGATGAGTGAGATCGTGGCTACTCT
Source organism: Ruminococcus sp. RTP21198st1_G1_RTP21198_201120 (assembly GCF_040924265.1). Lineage (NCBI taxonomy): Bacteria > Bacillati > Bacillota > Clostridia > Eubacteriales > Oscillospiraceae > Ruminococcus > Ruminococcus sp. RTP21198st1_G1_RTP21198_201120. The sequence continues at coordinate 75,007 of NZ_JBCOMH010000010.1, read as the reverse complement.
TTATGACACTATCGAAGCCACTGGCATCAAAGAGGGTATTCTCTTCCTCGATGAGATCAACTGCGTTTCCGAGTCCCTTGCTCCTGCAATGCTCCAGTTCTTGCAGTATAAGGTTTTCGGACTTCATCAGGTTCCGGCAGGTTGGGTAGTTGTTACAGCAGGTAACCCGCCTGAGTTCAACAAGTCTGTTTCTGAGTTCGATATCGTTACTCTCGACCGTGTTAAGAGGGTCGAGTGTCAGCCTGATTTCGACGTTTGGAAAGAATATGCTTACTATGCAGGCGTTCACCCAGCTATCATATCATATCTTGAGCTTCACCCTGACCATTATTATATGGTAGACGCAAGCGATAAGAACAACTACCGCTTTGTTACTGCCCGTGGCTGGGAGGACCTTTCTGAAATGATGCAGCTTTATGAGGAGAGCGGTATCCTTGTTGACCACGCTCTGGCTGCTCAGTATGTACAGAACCCAGAGTTCTCAAAGGGCTTTGCGGAATATTATGACAGATTCAACTACTATCGTGAGAAATATGACGTTGACGCTATCCTCGAGGGCGGTATAACTGCACAGAACATTGCTGACGCAAGAGCGGCAGGCACTGAGGAAGCTGTGGCTCTTATGAATCTGCTTATGGACGGCATCACATACACAATGAGAAGCTGTATCCAAATGGAGAAGATGATAAGACTTATCCACCCAAGAATGGAAGATATCCTTGTGAAGATAAACAATGGTCTTTCGTGCCGTCAGATAATCAGTGAACACATCATGGACTGCAACAAGAACCTTGACAAGGCGGTAAGAGCAAGAAACATCTCGCCGTCTAACAAGAAGATCCAGCACTGGATACTCCACAATCTGGAAGCTTATCTTGATAAGTGTACCAACGAGGGAAGAGATAACAAAAACCGCTGTACTGTTATTTTGCAGAACTCCTTCAACAATCTGCTCCATGGCGCAAACAACGTTACACAGCAGTCTATGAATGGTCTGAAATATGCTTTTGACTTCCTTGAGAATGCTTATGGCGCTGACAGCAATGTTATGAAGAAGTTTATCGAGGAGCTGAAAATAAATTGCCACACCACAAACTTCATCAAGAAGTACGGCTCAGAGCAGTTCTACAGACTTGCAGGTGAGCCTGTTCAGCAGCCTACCTACAACAATCTCTATGACCTTAATCTTACTGATTGTCTTTTAGAGCAGGAATAAGCATAGATACAAAATGAATATCACACGGGCGAACACTGTTCTCCTCTGCAATGTTTTACTACAGAGTGGGGGTGACGGACGTTCGCCCGTTTTGGTTTTTGAATGGCTTTTGAGCTGAACGCATACATATTTGTTAATATAAAAAGCTTGTAATTTGCGAAAAAGTGTGATATAATAACTAAGAGTGTACAAACGAGAATCAGTGAGGTTTTTACTATGGGCAAGATTTATGATTTAGGCATAGACGTAGGTTCGACCACGGTCAAGACGGTAATTCTTGACGAGGGCGAGTTTATTTATAACAAATATGAAAGACACTTTTCAAAGGTAAGGGAAACGGTGGCTGAGCAGCTGCGTGCTATCAGAGAGCTTTATCCTGAGGACAAATTCAGGATAGCCATAACAGGCTCGGCAGGTCTTGGCATCGCTGAGGCAAGCGGTATTTCTTTCGTGCAGGAGGTCTTTTCTGCTTTTATCGCTGTAAACAAGAAGTATCCAAAGGCTGACGTTGTGGTTGAGCTTGGCGGTGAGGACGCTAAGATAATCTTCCTCACAGGGGGCGTTGAACAGCGTATGAACGGCTCTTGCGCAGGTGGCACTGGTGCTTTTATCGACCAGATGGCAGGACTTTTGGGCGTTACCCCTGACGAGATGAACGACCTTGCTCTTAAGGCTGAAAAGACTTATCCTATCGCTTCAAGATGTGGTGTTTTCGCAAAGTCTGATATTCAGCCGCTTCTTAATCAGGGCGCAAGAAAAGAGGACATATCTGCGTCTATCTTTCAGGCTGTTGTTGACCAGACAGTTTCGGGTCTGGCGCAGGGCAGAAAGATCGGCGGTCAGGTGCTTTTCCTTGGCGGCCCGCTTACATATCTCAGTGCACTGAGAAAGGCATTCAGAACTACTTTAAACCTTGACGAGGAACACGCTATTCTTCCTGAAAATTCTTCCTGCTATATGGCTTTCGGTGCGGCACTTCATGCTGACACGCTGGCGGAGGAAATGACTATAGACGAAGCTCTTGACAAGATAGTGAACGCAAAGGCTACTGACAATATCGTGGTAGGCAAGCCACTGTTTGCAAGCCGTGAGGAATATAATGCTTTCGTGGAAAGACACAAGAAGTCTGACCTTAAATATGAAGACATCAGAACTTACAAGGGCGACGCTTATCTTGGCATAGACGCAGGCTCGACAACCACAAAGCTTGTGCTTATCACACCTGACGGAAAGCTTCTTTATCAGCACTACTGCTCAAACAAGGGTCAGCCGCTGGATATAATCGCTTCAAAGCTTGAGGAGATCTACAGCCTTGCTACCCCTGAGCTTAACATAAAAGCTTCTGCGGTAACAGGCTACGGTGAGGATCTTATAAAGGCAGGTCTGGGCGTTGACTATGGTATAGTTGAAACTGTTGCGCACTATAAGGCGGCGGCTTATTTCTGCCCTGACGTTGATTTTATCATCGACATCGGCGGACAGGATATCAAGTGCTTCAAGATAAAGAACAACGCTATCGACAGCATTATGCTCAACGAGGCTTGTTCATCAGGCTGTGGCTCGTTCATTCAGACTTTTGCAGGTGCAATGGGATATGATATCGCAGAGTTTGCAAGGCTCGGTCTGTTTGCAAAAGCACCTGTGGAGCTTGGCTCAAGATGTACAGTGTTCATGAACTCATCTGTAAAGCAGGCGCAAAAGGACGGAGCTTCCGTTGAGGATATCTCTGCAGGACTTTCTTCGTCTATCATCAAGAACGCAGTTTACAAGGTAATAAGAGCCAAGTCTATTGACGAGCTTGGCAAGAATATAGTCGTTCAGGGCGGAACGTTCCTTAACGACGCTGTGCTCAGGTCATTTGAAATGGAGCTTGGCAGAAACGTTATAAGACCTGCCATTGCGGGACTTATGGGTGCGTTCGGCTGTGCGCTTTTCGCAAAAGAAAAATCTCAGGGCAGGGACGGCAAGTCAGGCGTTCTTACAAAGGCTCAGCTTGAAGAATTTGCTTACAATTCAAGAGCCGTTCAGTGCGGTGGCTGTGGTGCGCACTGTAACCTTACTATAATAAGATTTAATGACGGCAGAAGATTTACTTCCGGAAACCGCTGTGAAAAGGGTGCAGGCATAAAGATAACCGACAGAACGGAAAACATGATAGAGTATAAGTATAACAAGATACTCTCTTATGCTGACAACAAGCCTGCAAAGCCTATTGCAAAGGTAGGTCTGCCACTTGCGCTGTCTTATTATGACCTTATGCCGTTTTTCTCAACACTGCTCACAAGCCTTGGCTTTGAGGTGGTGCTGTCTGAGGAGTCAACGAGAGATACATATTACAAGGGTCAGCAAACTATTCCGTCTGATACGGTATGTTATCCTGCAAAGCTTTGCCACGGCCATATAGAGAGCCTCCTTGACAAGGGTGTGGACTTTATTTTCTATCCTTGCATGAGCTACAATGCTGACGAGGGTCAGTCGGACAATCACTATAACTGTCCTGTTGTTGCTTATTATCCTGAGCTTCTAAAGGCTAACAATGATAAGCTGAATGATGATAATTTCATCATGCCTTATCTTGACATAAACATCAAAAAGCACGTTGCAAAGGCAATGGCAAGAGCGCTTTCAAAGTATAACATCACTGCAAAGCAGGTGCTTGGAGTGCTTAACAAGGCTTATTCTGAGCAGGTGAGATACCATAGGGATATCGAGGCTAAGGCGCAGGAGATAATCGCTGAGGCAAGGGCAAAGGGTCAGAAAATAATCGTTCTGGCAGGCAGACCTTACCACATCGACCCTGAGATAAACCACGGCATACACAAGCTTATCGCTTCTCTTGGTTTTGCTGTTATTACTGAGGACAGCGTGGCGATGAAAGTGGATACACCCGCACTTGACGTACTCAATCAGTGGACTTATCATTCAAGGCTTTACAGAGCGGCAGAGTATGTTTGCGAGAATGATGATATGCAGCTCGTTCAGTTGGTATCCTTCGGCTGTGGCATCGACGCTGTTACAACTGATGAGGTGAGAGCTATACTTGAAGAAAAGGGCAAGCTTTACACTCAGCTTAAAATAGACGAGATAACGAATCTCGGTGCGGCTAAGATAAGACTCAGGTCTTTGGCGGCGGCACTGGAGGAAAAAGAAGCCAGCGCAAATGCTGAGAAGAAAATGGACAAGGAGGCAATGTAATGGCTGAAAAAGAGATAAAACACGCAGGCTCGGACAGAGTAAAAAGGTCTTATTTTGACAAGTCAAGACGTGAGGAATACACTATACTTATACCTGATATGCTTCCTATACACTTCAAGCTTATCATGGCGATATACAAAAAATACGGCTATAACATGGAGCTTTTGCAAAACTGCTCACGAAACGTTATAGACGAGGGACTTAAAAACACACATAATGACGCTTGCTATCCTGCACTTCTTGTTATCGGACAGTTTATGGACGCTCTCAAAAGCGGCAAGTATGACCTTGAACACACGGCTCTGCTTATGTCACAGACGGGCGGCGGCTGTCGTGCTTCAAACTATATCCACCTTATAAGAAAGGCGCTGTCAACGCAGTTCCCTGAAGTGCCTGTTCTGTCGCTGAATTTCAGCGGACTTGAAAAGGACGCTTCCATAGATATCACCCCTGCCATAGCAATGAAGCTTATTTATGCGGTGCTTTACGGTGATATGCTCATGCTTTTGTACAATCAGTGCAAGCCTTACGAGATAGAGAAAAATTCTACGGACGAGCTTTTGGCAAGGTGGCAGCACAGGCTTGGAAAGCTGTTTGCTACCCCGAGCAGATATATGCACACAAAGAGCATTTACAATGCTATGCTCAAAGACTTTGCGGCGCTTCCTAGGACAAAGGAGAAGAAGCCTAAGGTAGGTATCGTGGGAGAGATATACGTTAAGTATTCACCCCTTGCGAACAATCACCTTAACGATTTCCTGCTGTCTGAGGGCTGTGAGCCTAACGTGCCGGGACTGTTGGACTTCGTGCTTTACTGTGCGTCGGACGCTATCAATGACGAGAAGCTTTATGACAAGAAAACCAGCCGCACTCTTATGTACGGCATTGGTTATGACGTGCTTTACAAGTTCCAGAAGCAACAGATAAAGGTCATCAACGAACAGGGCATTTTCCAGCCGCCTCATGATTTTGAACACCTTAGAAAGTGTGCTGATAAGTATATTAGTCAGGGCGTAAAAATGGGCGAGGGCTGGCTCATCACTGCTGAAATGGCGGCTCTTGCAGAAACAGGCACAAAAAACATAATCTGCACTCAGCCATTCGGCTGTCTGCCTAACCATATTGTTGCAAAAGGTATGTCAAGGACTATCAAGCAGGCTTATCCGGACGCAAATATAGTCGCTATCGACTATGACCCGGGTGCGACAAAGGTCAATCAGGAGAACCGTATCAAGCTTATGCTTGCTAATGCGGTCATGGATTAATAGAGAACAGAAAGATAAAACCCCCTTGGAGCGTGGCTCTGAGGGGGGTATTTTGTCAAGTCGTATGATGATTTTTCGGCGAATTTTACAAATGGGCAGAAGCTTCATAGGGAGAAGTATATAAAAGTTGGGTGTAAAATGACGAGAAATATTATTAAAATGTAAAAAATGTGTTTAAAGGGCTTTGGGGCTATTGACAGGGAAGAAAAATAGTGTTATACTTTAATACATAAAAGCTTAAAAGCATAAAATCTTTAAAGTGATAAATTTTATACAGGCGTGATAAGAACCTGCTTTTGGAAAGGAAGTAATCACAATGGCAAATCAGGCAAAGACGATAAATCAGAAAGGTGACCTTATGTCATATCGTCCTGATATAAAGCTTCTGGACGCAACTATCCGTGACGGAGGTCTTGTAAATAATTTTGGATTTTCAGACGAGTTTGTAAAAGAACTCTATAAAACTAACATAAAATCAGGCGTTGAATACATGGAGTTCGGCTACAAAGCTTCTAAGGAGCTTTTTGACGTCAAGGGGTTCGGTAAGTGGAAGTTCTGTGATGAGGAGGATATCAGAGCTATCGTGGGCGAGAATGACAGCCCTCTGAAGCTTTCTGTTATGGCTGATGTTGGCAGATGTGATTTCAAGAAAGATATCCTGCCAAAGAGCGAGAGCGTTATCGACATGATAAGGATTGCAACATACACTCATCAGATGCCTGGTGCGCTGGAGATGATAAACTACTGCCACGATATGGGCTATGAAACGACTATCAACATAATGGCTGTTTCTGCAAGCCGTGAGGACGATATCGCACAGGCTCTTGACCTTGTGGCAAAAAGCCCTGTTGACGTTATTTATCTTGTTGACAGCTACGGCTCACTTTTCCCAGAGCAGGTGAGAAGACTTACTGCGCAGTATTGCGAGGTGGCTGAGGCTAGTGGCAAAAAGGTGGGCGTTCATATGCACAACAACCAACAGCTCGCTTTTGCAAACACTATCGAGAGCATTTCTCACGGCGCAAGCTTTGCGGACGCTACAATGAGCGGAATGGGCAGAGGTGCAGGAAACTGCTTTATGGAGCAGATGCTCAGCTTCCTGAGAAACCCTAACTACAAGCTTACTCCTACACTGAAATTTGTTGAAAAGTACGTTGCTGAGGAGAGGGCAAAGGGTTCACAGTGGGGCTATGACGTGCCTTATATGCTCACAGGTGCGCTCAACCGCCACCCTCGTGCGGCTATCGCATTCCTGAAGGATAACAGAACAGATTACAACGAATTGTACATGGATCTTCTTAACGAGTTGTCATAAAACGATGTCATAAAATCATTCTTTCATATAAACGGCGTTTCCATAGTGATGTGGGACGTCGTTTTTGTGTTGCATAATTTTTTATCATATGTTATAATTATTTTATGTTTTCATAAAACCTTTTGGCGGATATCTCGTCATTATAGGTGAAAGGACTTTCAATGAAGTTAGGCGTGCCTTGTGAGGTGTTGCTTAAATGTAAGGGGGCGGAAAAATGGAGGACAGCAGGATAATTGAGCTTTATGAAAGCAGAGATCAGCAGGCTATTTCACAATCGGATATGAAATACGGCGGATACTGTTATTCTGTGGGCTACAATATTCTTGGAGTCAGGGAGGACACGGAGGAGTGCGTGAACGAAACTTGGCTCAGGGCATGGAACTCCATTCCGCCACAGAAACCCAGAATGCTGTCGGCATTTTTCGGGCGGATAACAAGAAATATCGCATTTGACAGATATCGTGCGTCAAAGACCGCAAAGCGTGGAAAAGGTGAGATAGCGGCGGTCTTGGAGGAGCTTGACGAGTGCATACCTGACAAGGACACCACCGAGAGTCTTTGCGACGGCAGACATCTTGAGGGGCTTATAAACGAATTTCTTGGTGAGTTGCAGGAGAGAGACAGAAATATATTTCTCCAGCGATATTGGTTTGCAACGCCTATAAAAGAGATATCAAAAAAGTATGCTATGAACCTGAACACAGTTAAGGCGAGCCTTTTCAGAAGCAGAAATAAGTTAAAGGCTTTGCTTGAAAAGGAGGGAGTTCTTTTATGAAAACAACAGGAGAGGATATTTTCAAGGCTTTGGAAAATGCTGACGAGCATTACATTGAAGAATGCAGACAGAGCGGCAGCGGCATAAAGATAAAAACCATATGGACAAAGTGGGCGGCTGTGGCGGCTTGCGGTGTTATCGCTGCGGCGACGGGTGTTATGATGTTTGCAGGCAGGTCGGACAGAGATATAAAGGCAAAGGCTTCGGCTGACCAGCAGATGGCAGACGAGGAAGCAACAGTGTCATATAGAGTTCCTTGGGACGAATATGCAATGAATGCAAAATATGAGACGTTTGAATATAACGATGTGGAATATGTTTCAATGGGACATGTTGATAAGTCTTTTCTTGACAGCAAGCTCACCACCATGACTCTTGAAACGGAAAACTATGAGACAAACAAAAAGGAAACAACAAAAGCGGATATTTATTCAATAAAGGACTTGTCACCAAGCGTTTATCTGGCGGTGGTCTTTGATGACGGCTCTGTGGCGTGGTATGATGATTGGAAATACTCACCTGATTGCAAAACCGATATGACCCTTGATGACATAATAAATGACGTAAGTCTTGAAAAAACGGCTCGTGTGGACTATGCTTACAATGACGCAGGAATGGGCAGGCTCAGAAAGTATACTAATACCGACATCTCAAAGCTGCTTGACCTGTTAAAGGACGATAATGGTTCATACAATGCGGTCTATGAGGGAGACGCTTATGAGAGCGACCCTGATATTAATTTGTCGGTAACAAATGATGATGAATATTACATTGAGGGCGGAATAACAATAAGCTTCTATGTAGAAAGACTTGACGTCAACGGTACGGCTTATTTTACTGCTAACGGAGATCTGTATGTTCAGCTTTTTGCAGGAGATATATTAAAATTTGATATAGGCGGTGAAAAGGCAGAAAAGCTTGAAAACTGGCTCAATGAGAACTGCGAATATACTGACGAAAAGAAAAACGCTGAGGTCGCTGACGATGTTGACCCTAGTGAGAAAGCTGTGACTTCTGTTGCCAAGGACGATTCTGATATGGCTGACGAAGTTGATATTGGATATATCGACTATTTTGAGGACGTTGGGGACAATACCTTTACAACAAAGGACGGCAGGCTCACGGCGAAATACTCCTATGAGGTAAGCGGAGGCGAGTTCATAAGCCATATTACCTACACAAACAACTGGGACAAGGACATGGCGCTTGACTTCACGACTGACCAGTATATCACCACAGAGGACAGTAAGGGCAATTCCACGAGCTATGGCGAAAGCGGCGACAGAAACACCATGAACACTTTGCTCAAAGCCGGAGAGAGCTACACGTATGACAACAAGACGGATATTGGTGCCGACTATGTGAAAGGCACGGCAAAGATAACGCTTATCGCAAACACTGCAAGCGATAAAAACTGCAATGTAGTAAACTATGTGACGCTAAAAGATATAGAGATAGATTTTCAGTAATGAAATAGTTTAATGTGTAGGGGCGAACTGAGTTCGCTTGATGCAAAAGATAAAAGCCTGTCGTATCGGACTGATACGGCAGGCTTGATTTTATTTGTGCTTGTAGACCACACGCTCTTTTACGTCTATCTGCTTGTAGGATATTTTGAAGCCTATCCATGTGGCAAATGGATAGAGTAGTGGGAATATGGCGGTCATGATGAAAACAAATGGTGACATATCCTTAACGTCGGCTGAATGGGCAGCCCAATCTATAAGAGGATAGAAGCAGGCGTCGAGAAGCTTATAGGCAGGCATGAAGTTGAACGAACCGCTGAATTTTGATATCATCAGCAGTATCATTGTTATGTAGCATGGTATGCTTGCAATAAGACCAAGTGTGAAGCCATAGTTAGGGCAATCCTTTTCACCGTGGAAGGTGACCTTATTTCTGGCTTCCTCTCCCTGTTTCAGACCAAAGTCAGCCATAAGGCAGACCACTGTGAGAAGTCCTGTAAGACCGAAAATTATATTTGCCAATGCACCGAAAGGCTTTGCAACTGCGATAAAAAAGAGGAATACGAAAATTCCGAAGAACTCTGTTTCCACCCATTTCAGCAGTGCGGTGAGTATGGCTTTTTGTTTGTTGTATTTTTCCATTTTAATACTCCCGATAAAAATAGTATAAGATGATTATACCACGTTATCGTGATATTTTCAACTGTTATGCAGATTTTTCATCTGATAATCACAAAAGCTTCGGGCAGGATAATAACATAAAAAGGAGAGTGATAGCCATGAAAAAGCGTGACAAGAGCCGTTTCCCGCAGGCTTCAGACGGCACAAAGGTATATAAGCCCCATGACGTTATCTCGGCAGGTCAGGAATATGTTGTGACGGACAATTACACTGCGCCAAACGGCAGAGTATACAATCGTCAGGAGCAGAATGCAGGCTGGGCGAGAAAATGGGTAGACGAGAACGAAAAGTAGCCATTGAAAAACCTCCGCAGGTGTGATATAATTACAGTATATCATGATCTGCGGGGGTATTTTTATGAAAAAGACAGCATTGGTAACAGGTGGCTCTGGTGGGATAGGCTCGGAGATATGCAGGGCGCTTGCTGAGGACGGCTGGCAGGTGGCTGTATGCTACAAGAATGGCAGGGCGGCGGCGGAAGCTTTGGTATCTGAGCTTAAAGAGCGTGGCTTATGTGCAGAGGTTTTTTACTGCGACATTGGCGACAAGGACAGTATAGATAAATGCGTGGCGGAAGTCAGGGACAGTTTGGGCTTTGTTACGCTTCTTGTAAACAACGCAGGCACAGCGGATATAGAGCTTTTCACTGACATGACTGACGAGAAGCTATGCGAGATGATGAACGTTAATCTGCTTGGCGTAATGCGTATGAGCAGGGCGGTGCTTCCTGAGATGATAAGGGAACACAGTGGAAATGTGATAAATATAACCTCCGTATGGGGCGAAAAGGGAGCTTCCTGCGAGGTTGCATACTCGGCGGCAAAGGCTGGGCTTATAGGATTTACGAAGGCGTTGGCGAGGGAAGTTGCCATAAGCGGTATAAGGGTGAACTGCGTATCCTGCGGAATGATAGACACGAAAATGAACGGTGAGCTGACGGAGGAAGATGTTCGTGTGATAGTTGATGACATACCGGCAGGCAGGATAGGCAAGCCAAGAGATGTGGCGAATGTTGTGCGTTTTCTCAGTGGAGAGGGAGCAGATTACATTCACGGGCAGGTCGTCAGAGTTGACGGTTGCTGGATATAGGTCACTCGCCGTGACGGGCATTTTACGCTGCAATTTGTGATATGATGTAATTTTGCACCGCTTTTTGAAATGTGTAGGGGAGCGATGCAATTTCTGCTTTGCAGAAATGCGACGTCCCTACAATTCTGAATTTCTACAAGTTTTGAGAACGGGCGAACGATGTTCGCCCCTACAGATTATTCGGGCAGGTTTGTTGTGCCGCAAAATCGCTACGCTCGGTGCTTTATTTTTACCTCATGCTTGTGTACAACTTTGGTCTGCTATGCCAATTCCTCACTCCTCATTCCTCACTCCTCATTTAGCTTCGCCGTGTATACTCTCCACACACATCTGCATATACTAAGTTAAAACATTTTTCCCCATCAGGACAAGGAGGTCAGTATATGGATTATCTTATGCTTGTGGATAAATTCAATCCCATAGATATGGGATTTTACGATCGTGTGGAGTTGACAGAGGTGAACGGCAAGTTTATGGAATCTCAGGCAGGAAACAGGCTCAGGCTTCTGCTCAAAAAGGCGGAAGCTGACGGCATAAAGCTGAAAATTATTTCCGCCTATCGCTCTTTTGAATATCAGCAGATGCTTTGGGAGCGTGAAGTATCTCACGAAATGTGGGGCGGTCTGAGTTATGAAAAGGCTGTGGAAAAGGTGGGCAGAACTCTCGCTCTCCCCGGGTCAAGCGAACACAACACCGGGCTTGCTGTGGATCTCGGCAGAGAGGGTGACAATGATGTGAGCGACGATTTTTACAAGACGCCTGAATCACGGTGGCTTTGTGCAAATGCCGCAGATTTCGGCTTTATCCTTCGCTATCCTCGCCTTAAAGAGCAGATGACCGGCATTGATTTTGAGCCGTGGCATTATCGTTATGTGGGCGTTGAAGCCGCTCGTATCATTGCCGCAGGCGGGCTTTGCCTTGAGGAATTTCTGCACTTTTACTCGGAAAAATATATCTGAAAATCCTGTGAAAATAATTGACAGAAAGAGCATTGTGTAGTATAATTATAACAAAGCTATGAGCGATAGCCGCAAGTTTTTGTATGCTATTGCGAAAGAAAGGAAGTTTTGTTATGTCAAACTATTCAAGAAAAAAGTCGTTCTGGACTTTAATGGGTGCGATGATACTTGTTGTTGCGTCAACTGCGCTTTTTGTATACAAATATTTTGAGGATAAGGAGCATGCCGAAAAGTGGAAAGACTATGAGGAGTGCGGTATACAGTAAATAACAGACAGCTTTAAAGGCACTGCTTTTTGTGAGCAGTGCCTTTGTATATCAACACAATTCATTGATGTAAAGTTTATCGAAATCGCTGAAAAAGCGTGCTTGCACTTGAAATGCGGTTTGAAATGTGATATAATAGTCGTAATGACCTGATGACAAACTTGTTCTAGGGAGGGACGTTATAATGCAGATAAGAGAATCAGCTGAAAATTATCTCGAAACGATACTTATTCTCAGCCAGCGCAAGGGCAAAGGCGAGGTAAGAAGCATAGATATAGTAAACGAACTTGAGTTTTCAAAGCCGAGCGTAAGTGTGGCAATGAAAAATCTCCGTGAGAACGGCTATATAACTGTCGATAAGGACGGTTATATTCGTTTGACAGACAAGGGCTTGGAGATAGCCGAGAAAATGTATGAGCGTCATACGTTGCTTTCACAGTGGCTCATAAAGCTTGGTGTTGACGAGAAAGTTGCAGTAGAGGACGCTTGCCGTATGGAACACGTTATCAGTGCGGAGTCCTTTGCGGCTATCAAAAAGCACACAGGTATGGCTTGATAAGATGATAATTGCCGTGGGCCTTCCTGCGGCATTTTTTATTGCAAACAAAAAGGAGAACAGCTTTGTGCCGTTCTCCTTTTTCTGTTATTTGAATTTGTCTTTGAGCTTGTCAAAGAATGTTTTGCGCTTTGCGTAGTTCTTTTCACCGAGAGACTTTTCGTAGTCACGGAGCTTTTCTTTCTGCTCTTTGGTCAGATTGCGTGGAACTTCAACTGTTACACGAACGTAGTGGTCGCCGTGGTCGTTTCTGTTTACCTTCTTTATGCCCTTGCCTCTCAGACGGAACACTGTGCCTGTCTGTGTACCCTCCGGCACTGTGTATTTTACCTTGCCATCAACTGTAGGAACTGTTATCTCGTCACCGAGAGTAGCCTGTGCATAAGTAAGCGGTATCTCTGTCCACACGTCATAGCCGTCACGCTCGAAAATAGGGTCAGGTCGAACTGTAATGTTGATGTGCAGGTCGCCGTTAGGACCTCCGTTTATACCGCAGTTGCCCTCACCGCCTACTCTAAGTGTCTGACCATCGTCGATGCCGGCAGGAACGTTTATCTCCTTTTCAGATACCTTCTTTACTCTGCCCTGACCGTTGCAGGTATGGCAAGGGTTGTCGATTATCTGACCCTTACCGCCACAGCGACTGCAAGTCGTGGTCTGAGCGATGTTTCCGAAAGGCGTTCTCTGTGTTATCCTTACTGTACCAGTGCCGTGGCAGTCAGGACAGGTCTTAGGCGAAGAACCTGCGGCTGCGCCTGTGCCGTGACAGTCAGGACATTTTTCGGCTCTGTTTATGCGAAGTTTCACAGTCTTGCCCTTGCAGGCTTCCATGAAGTCAAGAACAACGTTCGCTCTTATATCCTCGCCGCGTCTTGGTGCGTTAGGGTTAGCAGAACGTCCGCCACCGAAGCCACCGCCAAATCCACCGAAAATGGAATCGAAAATATCGCCCATATCGCCAAATCCGCCGAAGCCTCCTGCACCTGCTCCACCGCCTGCACCGTAGTTCGGGTCTACGCCTGCGTGACCAAACTGGTCATATCTTGCTCTTTTATCTTTATCTGAAAGCACCTCATAAGCTTCATTTACTTCCTTGAACTTCTCCTCGCACTCTTTGTCGCCAGGGTGAAGGTCAGGGTGATACTGCTTTGCAAGCTTACGGAATGCCTTTTTTAATTCATCGTCTGTGGCAGTTTTAGAAACGCCAAGCACTTCATAGTAATCTCTTTTTTCAGCCATATAAACGCCCATGCTCTGTAAGCTGCAGATCGTGAAAGTCTTGGGGCATGGGCTTGCCTCCTTTTTGTAAGTATAGTCCTTTCACGCTTTTCACACAGCCTTTTAATACGGCAATAGCCCCTGCTCGAAAAATCGGAGCAGAGGCAGCCGTTATAATTTATTCTGCGTCAGTAAATTCAGCGTCTATAACGTCGTCGCCACCGTTGTTTGAAGCGCCGCCGTTGTTGCCACCATTTGCTCCGCCCATGTTGTTAGGGTCAAAGCCTGCGGCACCGCCTGCTGCCTGCTGTGCCTGTGCAGCCTGCTGATATACCTTAGTTGCAACGCCCTGGAATGTTTCCTCAAGCTCCTTGTGCTTAGCCTTGATAGCCTCGATATCAGTACCCTTGAGGGCTTCCTTAAGAGCGTCTATCTTAGCCTGACAAGCTGACTTGTCAGCAGCGTCTACCTTGTCGCCGAACTCGCCCAGTGACTTTTCAGCCTGGAAGCAAAGCTGGTCAGCAGCGTTTCTTGCGTCAACGTCCTCTTTCTTCTTAGCGTCCTCTGCTGCATATGCCTCAGCTTCCTTGACAGCCTTATCTATATCGTCCTTAGACATATTTGTTGAAGAAGTGATCGTGATGTTCTGCTCCTTGCCTGTGCCAAGATCCTTAGCGGAAACGTGTACGATACCGTTAGCGTCGATATCGAATGTTACCTCGATCTGTGGAACGCCTCTTGGAGCAGGAGCGATTCCGTCAAGTCTGAACATACCGAGCTGTTTGTTGTCCTTAGCGAACTCACGCTCACCCTGAAGTACGTTGATATCAACGGCTGACTGATTATCAGCGGCAGTTGAGAATATCTGTGACTTCTTTGTAGGTATAGTTGTGTTTCTCTCGATGATCTTTGTGCAGATACCGCCCATTGTTTCAAGACCAAGTGACAGTGGAGTTACATCGAGGAGGAGCAGACCGTCCTTAACGTCGCCTGCGAGAACGCCGCCCTGATATGCAGCGCCAAGTGCTACGCACTCATCTGGGTTGATGCCCTTGAATGGCTCTTTGCCAAGGAATTTCTTAACAGCTTCCTGAACGGCTGGTATTCTTGAAGAACCGCCGACCATAAGGACTTTCTGAAGCTCGTTAGCTGACAGACCTGAGTCTGAAAGTGCCTGACGAACTGGTCCCATTGTTGACTCAACAAGGTCTGCTGTCATTTCGTTGAACTTAGCCTGTGTAAGTGTCATTTCAAGATGCTTTGGACCTGTAGCGTCTGCTGTGATGAATGGGAGAGAGATAGTTGATGAAGCAGTAGAAGAAAGCTCTATCTTAGCCTTTTCAGCAGCTTCCTTGAGTCTCTGCATTGCCATTTTATCACCTGAGAGGTCAACGCCCTCAGTCTTCTTGAACTCTGCAATCATCCAGTCGATAATTCTCTGGTCGAAGTCGTCGCCGCCCAGGTGGTTGTTACCTGCTGTAGCAAGAACTTCTGTAACACCGTCGCCCATTTCGATGATAGATACATCGAATGTACCGCCGCCCAGGTCGTAAACCATGACCTTCTGATCCTCTTCCTTATCAATACCGTAAGAAAGTGCAGCGGCTGTTGGCTCATTGATGATTCTCTTAACTGTCAGACCTGCGATCTGACCTGCGTCCTTAGTAGCCTGTCTTTGTGCGTCTGTGAAGTAAGCAGGAACTGTGATAACAGCCTCTGTTACCTTTTCGCCCAGATAAGCCTCAGCGTCAGCCTTCAGCTTCTGAAGTATCATAGCTGAAATTTCCTGTGGAGTGTAATCCTTGCCGCCCATGTGAGCCTTGTAGTCAGAGCCCATATGTCTCTTGATAGAAATTACAGTGTTGTCATAGTTTGTAACAGCCTGTCTTTTTGCTACCTGACCGATAAGTCTGTCGCCGTTCTTTGAAACGCCAACTACTGACGGAGTTGTTCTTGCACCCTCGCTGTTAGGGATAACAACGGCTTCGCCGCCCTCCATAACTGCTACACAAGAGTTTGTTGTACCTAAATCTATACCGATGATTTTGCTCATAAGATCAAGTCCTTTCAAAATTTACTTAATTTATATCAAGACCTTAAGTCCCGATGTCTTTGTTTATGGGTTTGCTACTATTACCATTGCGTGTCTTATTACCTTGCCGCCTATGGTGTAGCCGTTTTGAAGCACCTGCGCCACAATATTTTCACCCAGGTCAGGGTCGTCAACTGTGCTGACCGCCGTTGCAACGTTCGGGTCAAATTCCTTGCCCGCAAGCTCCATGACCTCAACGTTGAGTTTTTTCAGAGCGTCGCTGAACTGATTGAAGATCATTTCAACACCCTGTTTATAAACTGCGTCCTGAGTTTCTGTGCCTAACGCTCTTTCAAAGTTATCAAACACCGGCAGGAAGCCGTTTATCACATTTCCCTTTGCTGTGTCTGTAAGCTCCAGTCTTTCCTTTGCGCTTCTTTTTCTGAAGTTATCATATTCAGCCATAAGTCTGAGATACTTGTCATTTGCTTCGGCAAGCTCTTTTTTCAGCTTTTCTGTTTCGCTCTCCTCCGCCTTTTTCTCTGTATCCTCAGTGGCATTTTCTGCGGTATCCGCCGCTTCTTTCACTTCTTCGCTTTCAGCAGAGGTGTTTTCCTCTTTTTCAAGCTCGGTGTCCTTTTCAGTTTCCTTACTCAATTTACGCCGCCTGCCTTTCTTTTTATTCGTTTTCGTCATCTTCTTTGTTTTGCTCTTGTGGCTTTTCGGATATCATTTCCGATATCTTTCCTGTGAAATACTCGAGATATGGGATAAACTTCGCATAGTCGAGCCTCATAGGACCTATAAGCCCCAGCGCACCTGCTGTTTTGCCGTCCTTTGAGAACGGAGCTGTTATAATAGAGGAGTTGTGGATAACAAACCCGTCACGCTCAGGGGAGAACATAACGTGAAGCCCTGAGAACGTTTCGTCAATAAATCCTTTAAGCTCCTTCTGATTATCGAGAAAGCTTATTATCTCATTTTGGTTGAAGTCCTTGCAGGTGAGAAGATTACTCTGACCTTTGATAGACACGCTGCTCATTTCCTTTGTCATCTTCATTATCTCGGAAACAAGCGGTGAAAGGGTCATCATGTACGTTCCCATTGCTTCTGTGAGCTTTTCAAGATAAGCGTCCGAAAGACTGTCGATAGGCACGCCGTTGAGATTTTCCTTTACGAAGTTATCAAAAAACTCAAGCTGATCCTGACTGAGGTCGAACTCCAATCGGCAAACCTTATTCTTAATAGAGCCGTTGGACGTTATCATCAAAATAACGTACATTCTCTTTCCTGTAGGTATTACCTCTACCTTTGAGATAAGCGAGAACTTTGGCGTTGCGTTTGCGACCACCGCCGCACATTTCGTAAGATCCGCCAATGCCATTGAAGCCTTGTTCACAAGGTCTTCCTCTGTGACATATTCCTGCGGTATCATTGAATCCAGCATCTTCTTTTCATTTGCTGTAAGCTGGTTTTGTTCCATGAGCTGGTCAACATAAAGCCTGTAGCCTTTATATGTTGGTATTCTGCCTGCGGAGGTGTGTGGCTGTTCGAGATAGCCTTGCTTCTCAAGCTCTGCCATTTCATTTCTTATGGTCGCTGAGGACGCTTTGACGTGAGCCATTATCGCCTTTGAGCCTACAGGCTCGCCAGTTACGATATATTCATTGACTACCGCTGAAAGTATTTTCAGCTTGCGGTCGTCCATTTGCTCACCACCCGTTCTTCTTGTTAGCACTTATTGTATTTAAGTGTTAGCACTCTTTCTTCTCGAGTGCTAAGTATAGTTTATACCCTTTTGACGATTTTGTCAAGGGGTTTAAGACTATTTTTCTCACAAATTTTAAAAATATTTGAATTTCTTTTCCGTCATATTGCACAACACTTTGCTGAAAATGCAAAAAAGCGGGCAGACCGCAGTGGTCTGTCCGCCCGATGTTGGAAAAAGATCAGATAAAATTATTCTTTTGTATAAGCAGAAAGATCAGGAACAGTAAGCAGGCTGTCGTCTGCTTCGCCTATGGAATCTACAGTGAAGTAAACTGCGCTTGATTCGTCAGCACCCTCTGGGAGCAGAACTACCTGCTTAAGGTCATATGTAGCGCCGTCAAAGCCGTAAACTATCTGACCCTCACCGCCTGAAACACTGCTGTCGAGGTTATAATACTCGTGAACAACGTTTGTTGTTGTGTCAATATATGCGTGGTCAAAATCGAGTGTCGCACCGAAAAGTATGTCGGCTGACTTCCACTGATTTCCGTCGTCGTCCTCGATACTGTAGGTGGTCGTGCCTTCTGAAACGTTGTAAAGCTTTCCGTCGCCAGGGCAAACTGTGTATGACTTCATGCCCTGAACTGTGAGTGCCTGATAAGCCTTGCCGTCCTTTATGCAGATAGTATACTTTGTGCCGTTGTTTGACATCTGACCTGTAAGGTTCGCAAGATAGTTGCCCTCATACTTGTCTTTCATCTGCTCGAAAGCTCTGAAATCACCGTCAACGTCATAATCTGTTGTGCCTGCGTTTGCGGAAGTGCTGTCAGCTGTGCTTTCGTCTGCTGTGCTTTCAGCAGGAGCGGCAGACTCTGCGGCAGCCGTTGTTGTAGTAGTTGTTTCAGCCTTTGAAGAGCTTGCAGTATCGTTCCCAGTGCAGCCTGCCATTGCTGTACACATTGCCAAAGCTGCAATAATAGTTACCATTTTCTTGTTCATAATATTTTGCCTCCGAAAAATGACAAGAATCACTCGGCTGACTCAGCGCCTGACTCAACATCGAGTTCAGCGTCATAAGGGATATCTTCAGTGTCCTTATCGAAAGACTGTTCTGTCCAACTGTCAAAATCGTCAGGGAGCTTGACTTCAACGTTTTCAGTTGTGAATGAGTTTATTGTAACAGTAGTCGTTGAGCCGTCAGAGATAGTTTCTATCTTAACAATATCCTTTGTGTCAGCATTGAAGTAATACTTGAATGTTGTTGTGAAAGAATAATCGTCAGAATCGCTTGTGTCGAGAGTTACGCCTGATTCAAGCTCCATATCAGGATCTTCTGTGCTTTCAAAAGTTTCGCAGATAAGACCGTCGTCAGTTGTTTCAGAGCTTATGAACTTGTAGCTGTCGTTAATGCCGTAGCCTATCTCGCTCTTGAAGTCGTCGATAGATTCTTCCATATCAACAGTGTAATACGTTTTTGACTCGCTGTCAAGTGTGTACATAACTCCGTCGATATTATAGATGTCCATATCCACGCCCATAAAGTTCATTTTCATGTGCATATTGCCGCCTGCTATCTCAACAACAGCTGATGAATTGTCATATTCGCTTGCCACTGTCATGTCGATAGCAAGGCTCTCGCCCTGTATCTTCTTTGTATACTGCGCTGTGAGAGTATCCTCGAGATCTGTGGCTGTGCCTGCTTCTGAAGCAGTTGACTCGTCAGCGGCTGCGCTTGTTTCTGCCTTTGATGTGCTGTCTGCTTTTGATGAGCTTGAAGAACTGCTGTCAGAACAGCCTGCCATTACTGCGCATGACATTATAAGTGAAACGAGAAGTGCAGTTATTTTTTTCATTATAAATACCTCTTTCTAAAATTTTAATAAATTATTATTGTTATATAACCTATACTCAAAACTATAACATATTTCACAAATAACGTCAATAGATTTTGTGAAATATTTTTCTCTTTTCGTATCGAACCACAAATCAGCAAAGCTAAGAATGAATGATTTAGGTATTTATAATCAAACATATTTGTGGTATAATGTGAATAGTAAGAATAAAAGGAGCGAATTATGAGATACGATAATATACATAAAGGCAAATTTCTATCAAGACCGAACAGGTTTATCGCCAACGTTGAGATAGACGGCAAAGCCGAGGTCTGCCATGTGAAAAATACGGGCAGATGCAAAGAACTTTTGATCGAGGGGTGTACTGTTTGGCTTGAACATTCAGACAGTGCATCGAGAAAGACCGCTTTTGACCTTGTTGCAGTGGAAAAAGGTGACAGACTTATAAACATGGACAGCCAAGCCCCGAATAAGGCGGTAGGGGAGTGGCTGAGAGAAAAAATGCCTTTTGGCGAGGGCTTCTCGGTCTATCCCGAAAAGAAATACGGCAATTCACGCTTTGATTTTTACTTAGAGTCGCAGGATAGGAAGATCTTCATGGAAGTCAAGGGCTGTACGCTGGAGAAAGACGGCGTTGTGCTTTTCCCTGACGCTCCTACCCTCCGTGGGGTGAAGCATATAGAGGAGCTTTCTCACTGCCTCGATGAGGGGTATGAGTCTTATATAATGATACTCGTTCAGATGAGCGATGTGAAATATTTCACTCCAAATTATGACACTCACCCTGAGTTTGGAGAGGCTTTGGAGAAAGCTTCCCGAAAGGGCGTGAAGATACTATGCTATGACTGCAACGTGACCCATGACTCTATGACAGTGGGCAAGCCTGTTAAGGTGAAGCTGGGCAGGTAATATGACGGCTCGTCCTGCATATACATTATAATACTAAGATGTATATGGGAGTGACAGCATTGGATATAAAGAAAGTCTGCCTGCGTTGTGTTGCAGTTATAATTGTGGCGTTCGTTATGCCCACGGGGATATGGCTTTATGCAAGATCTGCAAGCAGGTTTGGCAGGGTGGCGGCTGTGGCGGCAGGGGTGGCTATGGGAGAATACAAGCCTTATTTTTCCGCTGATGATGATAGCAAAGCAACTGCGCAGACCGCATATCCAAGTAAACTTGAAGCGGCGGTGGTGTCAAAGCACAGTATATGGGATATGGATATGGCGCCACAGGAGAAGCAAACGCCCTCTGTAAGCGCAGAAGTGCCAAGTCCTTTGCCTGCTCAGGACGTGACGGACAAGATACCATATCCTGCAAGCATGGAGGGAAATGACGGTGTTATAGAAAAATACACCTACGGCAGATATGACGGCGAGCAGTATTTCGACCTTGACGGCGGCGGTCAGGTGAGGAACTGCACTGACCTTTCAAATGATGAGCTTTATGAGGAAAGCTCAAAGCCATATGATTTTCAAATAGACGGAAATTCCTCTGAGCCGCAGATACTTATTTATCACACCCACGCCACGGAAAGCTTTGAGCCCACAGACAAAGACCACTATGACAGCTCCTTTTCCTGTAAGACCACCGACCCTGAAATGAATATGCTGTCGGTAGGGGACAAGATATGCGAACAGCTTGACAAAGCAGGCGTTGCGTATATCCACGATACACTTGTGCATGATTATCCCAGCTATGACGGCTCTTACGATTCAAGCCGAATGGCGGTAAAGCAGATATTGGAGGAGTACCCCTCTATAAAGGTATGTCTTGACGTTCACCGTGACGGCATAGAACGTGAGGACGGCACAAGGCTCGCACCTGTGACGGAGATAGAGGGCAGGGAAGCGGCTCAGCTTATGATAATATCAGGGTGTGATGACGGCACTATGGGTATGCCTGACTATATGAAGAATTTTCACTTTGCCTGTGCCTTGCAGTCGGCTTTGGAGAGCGATTGGCAGGGGCTTACACGGCCTATTCTGTTTGACTATCGCCACTATAATCAGGACTTGACCACCGGCTCGCTTCTTATAGAGGTGGGAAGTCACGGCAATTCTATCACTCAGGCACAGTATACAGGCGAGCTTATAGGAAAGACCTTGGGTGAGATGTTCGGAGGAGAATAGGTGCAATAACGCACAAAATATGTGTGGCGAATTGTCTTAAAATGCCGAAAATACGGCTTTTAGCGGCTGGTTTCTTGACAAGAACGGGGTTTTGCGTTATAATGAAAAGGACTACATAAACGTTACAGCGTGAGAAATATATAATACGCTCATATTTTGGAGAACTGATATTATGAAAAATTTTTACCCCATGAAAAGAATAGCCGCAGGCTGTATGGCTCTGTGCATAGCTTTTGCCGCCTTTGGTTTTTCTGACGGAAGCGTAAGTGATATCGCTTTGGCGGATAACGATACATACAGCAGTCAGCTTGAAGAGCTAAAAAAGCAACAGCAGGAGCTTGATAAGCAGATAGCTGACGCTGACAAAAAGCTTGCCGACGAGCAGGACAACCTTGAGGCTATAAAGAAAAAATATAAGTCCATACAGAAAAAGATAGCAAATTCAGAGAAATATTCCTCTGAGCTTGAAGATCAAATGGCAGAGCTTGACGGCAAACAGCTTGACACTCAGCACAGCCTTGACTTGCAGGAAACTGCAATAAACGAGGGCAAGGACGATTTTATGGAGCGTATTCGTGCAATGTATGTTGCAGGAGGAGCAGATTCGTACACGAACGTGCTGATAAATTCATCTGATTTTTATGACATTCTTATGAGGATAGAGCTTGTGACGAGAGTTGCAAAGCACGATAATGACGAGCTTAACGAGCTTTTGGATCAGTATAAAAAGCTTGAAAAGACCAAGGCGGAGCTTGATGAGCAGATAAAACAGCTCAAAGCAAAGGCTGAGGAATATGCCAAGGAGCAGAAAACTTTGGCGGGCGAGCAGGCGGAGCTTCTGAAAATGGAGCAGGAGTCGGGCAAGCTTATCGAGCAGATAAAGAACGATAAGAGCGACCTTGAAAATAAGTCACAGCAGGTGGACAATAAGTATGCGGAGGTGTCCTCAAAGGCGAATACCACCACGACTACGACCACCACCAAGAAAAAGACTACCACCACCAAAAAGAGTGGTAACAGCGGTGAAAAGACCACTACCACGAAGAAGCCGGCTCAGACGGAAAAGCCTGACGAAACTACGGCTCAGACTACCACAACTCCCCAGGAAACAGCTAAGCCAAAGCCTGAAACAAGCAAAAAGACCACTACCACAACAACAGCAGCACCTGCACCTAAGCCTGATAATTCAAACAGTTCTAAAATAGACACTGTTGTTTCATATGCCAAAAGCATGGTGGGCGGAGCGTATGTATGGGGCGGTTCACAGTTTGGTGCAACGGATTGTTCGGGTCTTGTGATGCTCTCGTTCGCACAGGTGGGAATAAATCTTCCGCACTATGCGGCTTCGCAGGCTTTATACGGCACTACAGTTTCATATAACAACATGAAGAAGGGTGACGTTATCTTCTTTGGCGGAGCGTCGATCTCGAGCATTTACCACGTTGCTATCTATATCGGCGACGGCAAAATGGTACACGCCCAGAACACTGACACTGGTATCGTTATTTCAAATGTTGAGTATTTTTCAAGATACAACAACATCACTATAATAAAAAGACTTATATAAAGTAAAAACGCAGTCTGCAAGGGCTGCGTTTTTTATATCTATAATTATTCAACATAAAACGCCACGAAAATTCATATAAAATTACTTAAATGTGAACATTCATTTTCAAACCTATTGACAAAGCTAAGTATTTGTGATATAATTAAATCAAATAAAGATTGTAGGCTTTGATAACAATTGCTGTGCAAAACAGCAGTAAGGCAGGGGGAAGAATAATGGATAGTCTGAAAACGTGTTTTTTTGGCGGCTATGATAAGCTTGATACATTAAAATATATCGACACCATAACCAGTGAGATCTATATGCTGGAGTCGGCTATCGAAAAGAAAAAGAACGGTGATAACTTTGTTATCCCCGGAGAAACAGGTCAGCGAAAGCTTAAAGGCTCAGCGCTTGGTGGATTTGCAAAGCCTGATGTGGACAGCTACATCTGTGCGCTTCTTGGAAAGGCGGCTGAGCTTCGTGAAAAGCTTTGCAGCTAACGGCTAATAAAGGCAAAAAATATCCGCAGAGGTCATTTTATGTGGCTTCTGCGGTTTTTTGTCGCATCTAAAAGAGCAAAAAAATTAATACCCACTTCCATCGGCTGAAATGAGCATTAATTTTTTATAGAATTATGAAAGGGATTCTTTGGTATTTGGTAAAACCTAAAGACGAGGAAATGTATCAGCGACTTGGGGAATCGCAGAGGGAAAGAAGACAAAAACCTGACTTTAAGTTTTACCAATTACCAAAGCTTTTTTTGTATCTTCTGCTGTGATTATATAATACCAGTTCTGTGTGAACCGAATATGAATTTTCAGGGGATTTCGGAGAGTTTTTTGAAAAAAATAAATGTTAATCACCAGTTCACAATTATAAGCTATAATGTCATTATTGGGGAATTTTTTTTTACGAGGGAGGATATTTTATGTTTCAGATACTTGTGGTGGAGGACGACGCAAGCCTTAGAAAGCTCATGTCTGCCGCACTTAAACAGCATGGCTATGTGACTTTTCTTGCAAATGACGGTCTGGAGGCTTTGGACGTTCTTGAAAAAACGAATATAGACCTTATAATTTCAGATATAATGATGCCGAATATGGACGGCTATGAGCTTACAAGACAGCTCAGAAAGGCTGATTTCAACTTGCCTATACTTATGGTCACCGCAAAGGAGACCTTCGAGGACAAGCAGGAGGGCTTTTCTGCCGGCACAGACGATTATATGGTAAAGCCTATTGATATAAATGAGATGATACTCCGTGTGGGTGCGCTTTTAAGGCGTTCAAAAATGGCGTCGGAACATTCTCTTACTGTGGGAAACTGCGTGCTTGATTATGACGCTATGAGCGTGGCGGTTGACGGCGGAGCGGCGGAAACGATACCGCAAATGGAGTTCAAACTGCTTTTTAAACTGCTCAGCTACCCTGACAAGATATTCACACGCCGTCAGCTCCTTGACGAGCTTTGGGGCATGGATAAGGACGTTGATGAGCGTACTGTTGACGTTCACGTTAAAAGGCTGAGAGAGCGTTACGGAAGCTGTGAGTCATTCGATATTGTCACGGTTCGTGGACTTGGCTATAAGGCTGTGAAAAAGCAGTGACGGATAAGCTTGAGGGGTGAGGGGTTTGGATAAGAAAAAGACCAAAAATAAAACAAGTTTGCAGTTCAAGCTGACTCTTATGTTTTTCTTTGTGATGCTGGTGTCGGCTTCTATATCGGTGTCAGTGCTTGTAATGGTGTGCAGTCCTGTAATGAAAAGCAATGCCGAACAGCAGTTGGTGGAGCTTTCCATGGCAATGGATCAGCTTGAAGAAAAGGGCGGCTTCACTGTGGACGAGATAGTTTCCATTGTGAACAATTCAGCCTATAGTCTGTCAGTGGTGGATAAAAACGATTCAAGAGTACACGACCATTTTGCAGATATCGTGCATAAGGGATATTATGTGTCCTCAGAGGGTGTTGTGCCTAACGCAACTATAATCTCCCAGGTCTATGATAAGTTCGTTATCATAGACAGCTTTTCAAGCGACAGCGTTTACTGGGTAGTAAACCTTGTTGTCATCATAGCTTTTATGGTCTGTATCGTTATCGGTACCATTATAACAGCGTTCATGAGCCGAAGCATTATACAGCCTATACGAGATCTTAGTGCGGCGGCGGCTGAGATAGCAAAGGGCAATTTTAAGGTAAGAGTAAGAGAGCCGTCTGATCCTGAATACAGCATACTTGCGCAGAACTTTAACAAAATGGCTGAGGAGCTTGCAGGTACGGAAACGCTGAGAGGTGACTTTATCTCAAACGTTTCCCACGAGTTCAAAACGCCTCTGGCTTCCATACAGGGCTTTGCAAAGCTTCTGCAATCTGACGATATAACCGAGCAGGAGCGTGAGGAATACACACAGATAATAATCGATGAAACATCACGGCTTTCAAAGCTTTCGTCAAATATTTTGAGGCTCACAAAGCTTGAAAATCAGAAAACAGTGGGCAAAAAGACAAGATTTTCTCTTGACGAGCAGATAAGAAAAATACTTCTTGTGCTTGAACCTGAGTGGTCGAAGAAAAAAATCGACCTTGATATCGACCTTGAGGATATCATGTATGTGGGCAGTGAGGAGCTTATGGCGCAGATATGGCAGAATATCATCAACAACGCTATCAAGTTCACCCCGGAGGGCGGAAAGATAAGCGTGAAGCTTTTCCGCAACGAGAAGAATATCTCGGCGGAGATATGGGACAACGGTCCGTCTATAGCCCCTGACGTAAAGGCGAAGATATTTGATAAGTTCTATCAGGGCGACCGCTCCCGTGCAACAGAGGGCAACGGTCTTGGACTTGCACTTGTAAAAAGGATAATCGAGCTTTCCGAGGGCAGCATAGAGGTAGAAAACGATATGAAAAAAGGCGGCGTTTGCTTCCGCATAAGCCTGCCTTATCTTATTGAGGATATGATGTAGTGTAGGGGCAACCCATTATACATACGAAGATTTTTTTGCAAACAAAAAGGAGCAGTTCATTGCGAATTGCTCCTTTTATCTGTCTATCATATTTTAGAACAGACTTGCCACAAAGCCTGCTGCCACACCGAAAACATAAAGTATTCCCATTATGGCGAAATTCTCTTTCATGTTGTGCTTGTTGGTCTTGAAAAGCACCAGAAGTCCTACTCCTGCCCCTGTGCAAAGTCCTGCGATAAGCGAGCCGAAGCTCACAACACCTTCGATATAAAGCTGTGTAAGAACAACAGAAGCCGCACAGTTCGGGATAAAGCCTATTATTCCTGCTATGAACGGCTGAACTATGCTGTCAGACATAAGCAGGGTCTTTACTGTGTCCTCTCCTGCAAACTCCATTACCGCACCGAGAATAAGGTTTACCGCAAATATAAAAAGTATTATGCTTACAGTGTGGTGAAGTGCCGAGTGCAAAATACTGTGGTGTTCGCAGTCGCAGTCCTCGCATATCTCCTTGAAAGGCTCTTCGTCCTGCTTTTTGCCCATAAGCTTTAAGATAAGGTCAACAAGCACACCTGCTATTATAGCCACAGCTACCTTTATAAGAATAAGCTGCCAAAGCTTGCCGGCAAACGCAGGGTTTGCTATCATCATTGGTATTGCCTCGTCGCTTGTGGCAAGGTATACCGAAATGAGAGTTCCCATTGTGATGAGCCTGCCTGAATAAAGGTTCGACGCCACAACGGAAAATCCGCACTGAGGCACTGCTCCAAGTATGCTTCCTCCTATCGCACCGAAAGACCCCATTTTTCTAAGAGCCTTTCCAAGCTTGTCGGCAGAACGATGCTCTATATACTCTATAAGCAGATAAACACCGAACAGAAAAGGCAGGATCTTAAGGCTGTCTATTAATGCGTCAAGAAAAACGTCAACTAAAGTTTCAAACATATATCTATCTCCTGTAAATTATCTATTAAAACGATCTCTGTATCAACTCGACTATTATACAATATTTATTCACCCTTGTCAATCTTATGTTTATATGATAATCTGTTCATTTGTTTACCCTTTTCAGCAACAAAAAACGAGCGAAATTTCTCCGCCCGTTTGATGTTTTTATTCTGTTTTATACAGAACGCTTTGTAAAGCCGTCCCATGCGGTGAGCAGGAACACCACCATGTGTGCTATAAGAACGCCCACGGCAAAGGTCAGGCTGTGCTGTGCGAATATCGAACCGCCCTTTGAGATAGAAGCAAGGTCTGTGTTTGCGAATACAAGAAATCTTGCCCAATCCTGTCCAAGCTGACCCAGAAGCTGTGTGACCGTCGAGCCTATGCACATTGTGAATACGCTGACGCCGATAGCAAGGGCTGTGCTTCTTACAAGTGACGAGATAGCAAACGCCAGTGTTGACATTACCACCATTTCAACGCTTTTCATCAGATATTGCTCTGCCGCATAAAGCAGTGTAGGCATTTCCTTTACCTCGCCGCCGCTTACATAGATATAAGGCGTTGAGAAGCCGTCAAAGCCGAGCATAAGCCCTGTAATAGGTATCATCACCACGAAAAGTATGCAAAGCATTATGTAACCCACTGTGATGACAGTGAAGTATTTTGACATCAGTATCTTCCAGCGTTTAACAGGGTTTATAAGCAGGAACTTGACAGTTCCCTGTGAAAATTCAGAGGATACAATGCCGCCTGCGATAACGATAGCAAGCAGTGCGACTACCGTTACAAGGGAAGTGCTTGTGAGGAACACTGTCCAGAATGTTATCTGCTCAGGCTCGTCTGTTTCAAACAGCGTCATTTGGTTTGCTGTGTTGTCGAGCTTATCATTGTCAAGCTGATAGAGTGCAAGTTTTATATTATCCTCCAGCTTTGCTCTGCTGTTCTGTCCGTCGGATTTTGCGTCGCCCATAGTCGCAATGGTGTTTTTTGCATTTGCAACTGTCATGATAAGATCGTTTTTCTTCTCGTTTGACTTGTCAAAGGAAATATCCTTGTCCAATCTGTATTGATATTCCCACTTCTCGCCCTCTGTGAGTATGTCATTATCCAGCCTGTATTGACAGAAGCCACGCCAATCGTTGTCGTCAAGATACTTCTTTATCCCTGACATATCACCAGTGCCGTTTGCAAACACGGCTGACAGTACATCATATCTCCAATCATCGCTGTCGATATCGTTGTCTATAAGATACTGCCACATTGCGATCTCGTTAGGGTCGCCGTTTGTGTTTTTTAGCCAATCTATGGTTTGCTGATAATCACCAGTTGCGTCATAGCTTGAATAGTTATTGCTCTCCATATTGTGCTTTGCAAAAAGTGCAATGCCTGAAAGTCCAAGCGCACATATTATTATAAGCACGATCATTATTTTTGTTGATAGCTTTTTGAAAACCTTTATGTACTCGTTTTTCACAAGTCTGAAAAATCTAGCCAATCTGTACGCCCCCTTCCTTTCCTCCTGTAAGCTCGATGAATACGTCCTCAAGCTTCTTGTTCTCTCTGCGGTGAACAGTGTAAAGTGAAACTCCGCCCTCGATAAGCGTCTTGTTCACCGACGCTATCTTTTTCTTCTCTATCTCCGCAGGGATAGAAAGGACAACTGCACCTGTTTCCTTGTCGATACGCTTGCCCTCGTCTGCGAGCATTATAAGACTCATAGCCTTTTGCGGGTCGTCAACTTCAAGTACATATTCAGCAATTGAGCTGTCAGACTGTGAGATAAGCTCCTCCATTGTGTATGAGCCTATCATTTTTCCGTTTGCGATAATGCCCACTCTGTCGCACATCATTTCCATTTCGCTCATGAGATGTGACGATACCACAACGCAAGTGCCTTCCTTGTGAGCAAGCTCTTTGAGTATATCACGAAGCTCCTTTATGCCCTGCGGGTCAAGACCGTTTGTAGGCTCGTCAAGGATAAGAAGCTTTGGTCTGTGAAGGATAGCCTGCGCAACGCCAAGACGCTGACGCATACCCAGAGAGTATTTCGACACCTTGTCATTAATGCGGTTTGAAAGCCTTACAAGCTCCACCACCTCTTTGATACGCTCTTCAGTTACTCCCTCTCTCATTCTTGCATACTGACGTAGGTTTTCCATGCCCGAAAGATACTTGTACATCTCAGGGTTTTCAACAATGCCTCCAACGTTCGCCATTGCGCCCTCAAAGTCTTTTCTGATATCCTTTCCGTTAATGGATATCTCCCCCTCGTCAAGCTGTAAAAGTCCCACTGCTATCTTTATAGTTGTGGTCTTTCCTGCACCGTTAGGACCGAGAAAGCCGTAGACCTCGCCACTGTAACACTCCATATCTATGCTGTGAAGTATCTGCTTTTTGCCAAGGGTCTTGTTAAGCCCCTTTATCTTTAGAATAGTATTACTCAACGCTGTCTGCCCCCTCGCTGTCGGTATTTTCTGCACTGCTGTCCGGAACTATCTCAGACTCAGCCTTGCTTTCATCAGCCACGCTGTCACTGTTGTTATCATCAAAGCTGTAATCCTCGCCATATCCGTAGTTGCTGGACGTTGCTATCTTCCAGCCGTCAGAGGTACGCAAAAGATAAAATTCAGCATTTTCATAACTGAAAATCGCCTTGTATGAAGATGTGCTAGGCTCATAGTTGTCGGAATTTGTGTAGTTACCGCTTGTCATGGTGCTTATGCCGTTGGTTGTGAGAAAAGTTGGGTCGCCCTTTGATACGTCATAGCACACATTGTATATCATAGTGACCTTTGCTCCGTCGGCTCCGCTCTTGTTTATTGACATCTCTTTTATGTCATACTCAGCCGAGGTGATATCTCCCCCCTGCGTTGCAACTTCAGCCTGGTTTATTTCGTCCAGAAGTCCTGACTTTGACGAAGCGTACTCATTGTCAGATGTAGTGTAGTCAGTATAATTCTTATTCACAAAATCTGTAAGCTGACTTTTTAACTTATCACTGCTTCCAACGTTTGCACTTGTCAAGTCTGCGATATAATCCCTCATGGTCTGTTCTATCTCAGGCTTGGAAGTCTTGAACTGGTTGTTATCATACGCTGTGTAGCATACGACGCCCAGCGCAAGCACACCGCCAAGAACCAGACCTCTGTTTATGTTTCTTAGTTTCAAAGTTTATCCTCCTTGTGTTCTTTCTTTTTCACGGTTTTCCCGTCAACGTATATAAGTTTATCATAGCCCTTTCCAACTGTCAACCGGTTTAAGAAACGCTTAAGATTTTCATAAGACAACCATACAGACCATAAGATAAAATACATTCTTTGTTTAAATATCTGTAGTGGTGAACAGTTCGCTCTCCTTATTAGCTTATTTGCAAGCAAAGCAAAAAGGCGGTGGAACACGCACGATAACGTATCCCACCGTCTATATGGAATGAGGAAAATTATCCTTTTTATAAAAACAGCTTCAGGTCATTCTCTGCCTTTTTCGGGTCTTTAAGACTTATGCTCCTTACCGCCTTTCTCAGTGGCAGTATCCTTGACGGAACTACCGACAGCATATCCACATCAAGCTCCAGAAATATCTCTGTGAGCGTTGGGTCACCTGCTATCTCACCGCAAATGCCTGCTTTTATGCCGTTTGCATGGGCGTTGTCGCACACCATTTTTATCATTCTAAGCAGTGCCCTGTGATTTTTCGGTGATACCCTGTCATAGCATGGATTTTGCCTGTCAAGACCGAAAGCGAACTGTTCAAGGTCGTTGGTGCCGATGTTGAAAAAGTCCACCTCTTTGGCTATGATATCGCTTGTCATCACCGCCGCAGGGGTCTCTATCATTGCCCCGAGCTTAACATTGTCGGCAAATTTCTTGCCCTCTTTTATAAGCTCTGCCTTGACCTGCACGATAAGCTCTTTCACCCTCAGTATCTCGCTCACGTCTATGACCATAGGCAGAAGTATTGAAAGCTGTCCGTAAACAGACGCTCTGTATAACGCCCTTAGCTGTGTTTTGAATATGCTTTCTCTTTCAAGACAAAATCGTATGCCTCTACAGCCCATAGAGGGATTTCTCTCAGCACTCATGTCTGCACAATCAGGTATCTTGTCTGCACCTATATCATAAGTGCCTATTATGACCTCTTTACCCTCCATTGCCTCCAATGCCTTGCGGTAGGTGTAAAACTGAAAATCCTCGTCAGGAAAAGCAGGTCTGTCAAAGCACATAAACTCCGTTCTGAAAAGACCTATCCCACCTGCGTCGTTTTTTACCGCCGATTCAAGCTCCTCAGAGTTGAGTATATTCGCATATATCTTTATCTCATGTCCGTCACGAGTGATGTTTTTTCTTCCTTTGAGCCTTGTGAGAAGTTCCTTTTTCCTGCCCTCAACGGCTTCCTTGTATTCAAGCTGTCTGAGAGTATGCTCATCAGGCTCTATGTAAAGCGTTCCGCTGTAGCCGTCAAGAACGGCTTCCTTGCCCTCATATTCGTCAGAAAGCTCCGCTCCAACGTTCACAATGGCAGGTATGCCAAGATTTTTCGCAAGTATCGCAGTATGAGAGTTCACAGAACCAGACCTTGTGCAGAAGCCCTTTATCTTCGTCTTGTCCATGAGCAGGGTTTCTGAGGGCATAAGGTCACCGGTGCAGATAATTGCGTTCTCTTTAAGTATGGGAAGCTTGTCGGCGCAGTTTAATATGTGTCTTAAAAGTCTGTTTGAAACGTCCTTGACGTCAGCCGCTCTGCTTTGCATATATTCGCTGTCCATTTGTGCCAGCATCTCCGCAAAGCTTCTTGAAGTGCTTGCAACTGCATAATCGGCATTGAAATGCTCGTCAAGTATCTTTGTGCGAATACTGCTGTCGTATTGCTCGTCGGTGATAAGCATTTGGTGTATCACAAATATTTGAGCGTCGCCTTCCCCAACGCTTAACCTTGCACGGTCATAAAGTTCCCCAAGCTCCACAAGAGCAGCGTTTTTAGCTTTGACATATTTTTTGTATTCAAGTTCAGGGTCGGACACTTTTATCTTGTTGATGATAAATTCGTCACGATGATAAAAGGTCAGCTTTCCTCTTGCAATGCTTCCGAATACCGATCGTCCTTTTATGCTTATCATGAGCGCTCACCCCCCAAAAAACATACCTATCTAATATAATTATATCACCCTTTGATTAACGATAAAAGTAAAATGCCGTCTGTTTACAAAATATTAATAATATTCGTGATTTTAGCAAACAAGACAATCAATATTTCAGCAAATTTAACAAATCAGAAACATTTTGCGACCTTATGTCAAAATCAGAATAGTACAATCCATAAAAATCATATGATTAAAAAGCGTATGAGCGATACTTTAAATAAGGAGGGACAAATATGTTTTCAGCACTGTTTGAACTGCTTACGGGGAATTTTCTATTTTTCGCACTGCATTTTGACAGCCGCAGCGTGTTTCCAAAACCGCTTTCAGCGAAGGAGGAGCGTGAATGTTTTGAGAGAATGGCGCAGGGTGACAAGGCGGCAAAGGATAAGCTTATCGAACACAATCTCCGTCTTGTGGCACATATTATAAAAAAGTATTATTCAAATTCCACAGATCAGGAGGATCTTATCTCTATCGGCACTATCGGTCTAATAAAAGCTGTGTCAACATTTGACCACAAGAAAGGCTGTCGCTTCGCCACCTATGGGAGCAGGTGCGTGGAGAACGAGATACTAATGCACTTCCGATCCCAGAAAAAGTCTGCCAACGATATCCACTTTGACGAGCCTGTTGACTCCGATAAGGACGGCAATCAGCTTTGCCTTATCGACATAATCGCAGACGGAGAGGACGTTGCCGACAAAATAGAGCTTTCCATTCGCAGTGAACAGCTCTACCGCTATATCGAAAGCTCTCTTGATGAGCGTGAAAGACAGATAGTTACTCTGCGCTATGGTCTTTTCGGTCAGCCGCAGCTGCCGCAGCGAGAAGTCGCAAAACGCCTTGGTATCTCACGTTCCTATGTTTCAAGGATAGAAAAGAAAGCCTTGAAGCTTCTTAAAGACCGCTTCGATAAGCAGTGATAGGCGTTGACGCAGTAGGGGCGAACAGCGTTCGCCCGCTGATTATCATATCATGTCATGGCATTGTTTTAGCACTCATAAAATCAATATGCTAGCATTCGTATAATGAGAGTGCTAAAATTCAGCTAATGTTCACAATGTCTTCACACAATGAACACATAGCAGGGGTATCATAAAGACAATGAAGAAAGGAAATGATACCAATGGAAGAGCAGAATAAATGATAAAAGCTTACAAGACAATTTAAGATATAACACATCAAGGAGGAATTTATATGTTTGGACTTACACCATTTGAAAGAAAGAGCTACGACCTGTTTAACGCATTCCATGATTTTGAGAATGATTTCTTTGGAGAAAATGCACTCCAGAGCTTCAAGACCGATATCAAGGACGAGGGCGACAAATATGTAATGGAAGCAGAGCTTCCGGGCTTTGATAAGGACGATATCAAGCTTGACATCTCAGGCAACGATCTTGTTCTTACCGCTGAGCATAAGGCAGAGACAGAGGATAAGAAAGACAAGTATATCCGCCGTGAGAGGACATACGGTTCTTATCAGAGAAGCTTTGACCTTACAGGCATTGATACCAACAATATCGCCGCAGAGTACAAGAATGGTATCCTGACCCTTGACCTGCCAAAGATGCAGGAGGTAAAGCCTGAAACCAAAAGACTTGAGATAAAGTGATTTAAGTAAAGCCTAGGCTTTGAATGAGGCGATACCAATGGGTCACGATATGATTTGCAATAGGTTTTGCTAGAATAAAATATCCGTGAGAGCGAAATGCCCCCACGGATATTTTTTTGTTATCACGATTTTTTCTCACGGCTTTTGAGCCATATTTTTCGTATTAGTATGGCAAGTAAAATTCCTGCCACTGCACCGCTTGTGTCGATAAGGACATCACGCACCTGACCTGCACGCCCCGGCACGAAAAGCTGATGTATCTCATCGCTTGAAGCGTAGATGCAAGAAAAAACTGCCGCAAAAAGCCCTCTGTATCCAAGCTTTTTCACCTTTGAAAAATTGATGAACGCCAGTATTCCAAGCAAGGCGTATTCGCTGAAATGCGCAAGCTTTCTTATGATGAACGTGGCGGTGTCCTTGTATTCCGCCTGCGCTGTAGTGTCAAGGCTGTCATATACAGGGTTGACAAATTCTATCACTGTGTTAAACACCGCATTTGATTGCTTGTTGGACTCGTCAGCATTGTTTGCCGAGAACATGAATATCACCACGCACCACAGCACAAGTGCCAACCCTTTAAGTATTATCTTTATCCTGCCTTTTGAAGTTGCTTTCAATGTAGCCTTTCAGCTCCTCTTTTTTGTTTTCCATCTTTTCGTCTATAACACCATTCAATGCAAGTTCCAGCCCAATGCCGATATCCTTTCCGCCAAAGCCCATTTGTATAAGATCCTTTCCGTTTATGTCAAGGTCGCAAATGTGGATACACTCGTTGTCCTCTTTTATCTCCATTGCAAGCTCCGCGATATGGTCAAGTTCTGCAAGCTTTTCCTGACGTTTGTAGTCCGACTGGGCATATGTGTCAGCCCTGCGCACCTCCAGATAATCCATAACAAAGTCAAAATCATGCTGAGCCATAAATCTCCGCACCGACTTTTTCGTTGCGGCTATCCTGTTGTCATGCTCCCATATAAGCTCATAAATATATTTCGCCGAAGCATTGTCTATCCTGAGCCTTTTTAATATCTTCTCCGCCATGTAAGCACCCTCGAACTGGTGCTTTTTAAAGTGCGAAATGCCGTTCTCGTCAACAGTGTGCATTCTCGGCTTGCCGATATCGTGAAGAAGCATAGTAAGCCTCATCTGCCACTGTGGCCTGACGTTCTCAACGCTCAAACAAATGTGACCATAAACATCAAGAAAATGGTGGGGATTGTTCTGCCTGAAATCAAAGCTTTCCCGAAGCTCAGGTATGAACACCGCTATGACCTCACGATAGTCAAGCAATATCTTCCTTGCACCCTTTCCACAGAGAAGCTTTTTAAGCTCCGACGCAATGCGTTCGGCAGAAATGCTTTTTAAAAGCTCACGTTGTTCAAGTATAGCCTTTGAGGTCTTTTCCTCGATCTCAAACCCAAGGCATGAAGAAAATCTCAGCCCTCTTAATATCCTCAAAGCGTCTTCGTCAAAACGCTTTTCAGGCTCGCCAACGCATTTTATAATGCCCTTTTCAAGGTCGCCTTGTCCACCGTAAAGGTCAATAAGCCCCTCTTTTGGTGAGTACGCCATAGCGTTCACAGTAAAGTCACGACGTTTTAAGTCCTCCTCCAGCGAGCTTTCAAATGTCACCTGAGCAGGCTTTCTATGCCCTATATACTCTCCGTCACTGCGATAACAGGTTATCTCCACCGGCTCGCTCTCTATCAAAACAGTGAGCGTGCCATGCTTCAGCCCGGTTTCAATAGTGCGGAAATTTGCGAAAACTTCAAGCATTTTGTCAGGGGTGCAGTTTGTGCAGACATCGTAATCATGAGGCTTTTTGCCAAGCAAACTATCTCTTACACAGCCACCGACTATATATCCCTCGTAGCCGCACTCATTCAGCCTGTCAAGAGCCGTCCTGACAAACTGCGGAATAAAGATCTCCAATTTACTGCCTCCCTTTATAGTTTTGTGAATTATGTGCGACTTTCGGGTCATAATATTTACATGAATATCTCGAAAATAATTGACCCCAAAATCTCACGGAGAGCGTTCCTCGCCCTCACGGGTATAGTGAGCGCACTTATGCAATCTATCTTGAATTTGCCGTGGCTTGCGTTTTTTATCTTTGCGCCAATGGTGCACTGCCTGTCAGTCTGCCATGAAAAAAGGGCTTTCAGGCTTGATTTTCTGTGCTTTTTTGTACCATATTATCTTTTTCAGCTCACTTTTATGCTCACCATATGGAAAATATGTCCTCTGCCGTCCTTTGTCTCTATACCTCTTGCCACTTTAGCGTGGTTAGGTCTGACCTTGTGGGAGTGTATCCTTATGTATCTTCCACTGAGCCTTTTCCTGCCCCTGCGACCGCATCTCAAACACCGTTTGTCTGAGATAGTTTTGCTCTGCCTGCTTTTGACAGCAGGGGAGTGGCTTCAAGAGAAAGTTCCGATTTTGGCGTTTCCGTGGTCTGCGGCATGGCTAGCTGTAACAAGTTCGCCGCTGCTTTTGCAATCTGCCACGCTCATAAGCTGCCGTCTTACAAGCTTTATAATTTTCATGCTCAACGGTCTGCATGGGGAGATATATACTAGCAAAAAGCGTTTTGCCTACACCGCCTTTGCACTGCTTTTGCAGGTGGCAAATTTAAGCTACGGACTTTATTCCATAAACCTCGACAAAAAGCTTGATAACATCTACCCTCAGATAGACGTTATCTGCGCACAGGATAGTCTGGAGGGCAGGGAAAAATCACACAGTAAAGCCCTTGACTCAGCACGCTCCTATCTATCTATAATGGAAAGCTGTTGGCGGTGGGGTACTGATCTTGTTCTGCTTCCTGAAACTGCCGTGTCGAAAGACTATGACGAACAGCTAAAAGAATTTTCCCTTATATCAGACTTTGCCGCCACCCATGGGTGTACCCTTGTGACAGGTTCGTTCTATCTTGAAAACGGCAAGGATTACAACGCCCTTTTCGCCTATGATAAAAATGGCATTGCGTCTTCGCCCTACCTGAAACAAGTGCTTGTGCCTTTCGGTGAAAAGACACCTTTTGCAGGCATTTTCCACCTTGACACTATGAGCGAATGTGCAGACGAAAGACACACCAAGCCCCTCACTTCCGACGGCATGACCATAGGTTCTGTTATCTGCATAGAGTCCATTTTCCCAAGCCTTGTGAGCCGACAGAAAGAGCAGGGCGCACAGATAATTTGCGTTTCCACCAACGATTCATGGTTTGGCAAAAGCTCCGCCCGTGAACAGCATTACCGCCACTGCATAATGCGAGCCGTTGAGAACAGAAGATATGTCCTCCGTGCAGGAAACTGCGGAATATCAGCGATAATATCTCCCACAGGCAAGCAACTGTCCGTAAAATCGGACAAATCAAAAGGTGCGGTGTGGGGAAAAGTTACCCTTATTGGCAGGTAACTTTTTTACCACTCTATCTCGAAAAGTCTAGCCATATAAGGTCTGTCAAACTTAACAGAAACACAGCCCGTGGCTTTAGAAAACTCGACCGGAGTTTCGCTGAAATCAGGATAAATGCACTTCACCCTTGCGTCAACACCCTTGAGGAAGCCTACAGGCAGAACGCAGGTGTCGCTTTTGCCCTCTCTCCTCCATACGGCAAGATAAGCCTTGTTGCCGTTTCTCAGACCGAGAGATACCCAGTCGTCCGAAAATTTGGACAGACCCAAGCTCCAGAACGGCACTGCTTCCTTTATGTCCGCCCTTATCTTCTTGTAAACGCTGATAGCTTCTTTAACGAGTGCCTTGCGCTCAGGGTCGATGTTGCCAAGGTGACCGCTCTGGTGGATACGCAGAAGCATTGCATTTATCATGTTGAAAACAACTTCTTCTCTGTCACCTGATGTGATAGGATAAGCCCAGATAGCCGATTGCTCAGGGCAAAGGGCAGTAGGGGAGTTCGCCGCAATGGTGCAGTATTTTTTGTAATCGTCCTGATCTGATGTGGACTGAATGGAGTATCTTGAAAGCATCGCATAATCCATTCTGAGTCCACCGCTGGAGCAGTTTTCTATAATAAGGTCAGGGTGACGAGCAAAAACACCGTCAAGCCATTCAAGGTAAGCCTTTTCATGACCCCACAGACCCTCGCCAACGCTGTCGCAGTTCTGCTCAGTGCCTATACCTGGCTCTATGTTGTAATCCATTTTTATATAGCCAATGCCGTATTCAGAAACGAGCCTGTCTATTACCTCGTCAGCGTGAGCACGGACTTTCGGATTCCTGAAATCAAGCTGATAACGGCTTCTGTCATAGACTCTCTTGCCGTGACGTGTGAAGAACCAACTGTCATCGCAAACGCTGTCCACAAGCGGACACTTTATTCCCATGACCTCTATTTCAAGCCAAAGCCCAGGTATCATGCCCTTTTTGCGGATATAGTCGGCAACTTCCTTTACGCCGTTAGGGAAACGCTTTCTGCTCTCTTTCCATTCGCCGACCTCGTCCCACCAAAAGCCGTCAGCATACCAGCCTGCGTCAATGCAGAAATATTCACAGCCTGCTTCTGCCGCAGCGTCCACAAGGGGAAACTCCTTTTCTGCCGTAGGGTCGCCCCACAGACAGTTCATGTAGTCGTTGAATATTACCGCAAGCCTCTGATTATCCTTGTTGCGGCGACGTATTTTTCTGCGGTATTTCGTCAGCTCGCCCATAGCCTTGTCAAAGCTTCCTGTCACCGAGCCTACTGCACATTTCACGCTTTCTATGCTCTCATTAGGCACAAGGTTTTTGTACCAGTGGGACTCTATCTCCGACGGACCAGAAAGCTGTAAATAGAAGTGTCCTCCCACGTCCGAAAGCTCCCAGTGCCAAGAGCCGTTTTGCTCTATCTGCCAAAACAGCACCGAGCCTGCTTCGGTGTTTTCAAGCACACCCATTGGTATGTATTCCTTTGCCGACCAGTTTCCAACGTTTGTGCAGGCAAATACCTTTGATGAACGCTGTTCCGTAGGCTTTGCAGAGGACGCAAGCCCCACCTGTTCAAGGGTGTAGTCCTGCCACTGCAATTCACGCTGCCATGAGTTGTGGCATACCCATATCTTCATCTTGTCCTCAGGCTTTTTAAGCCCCTCTTTTTCTACGCCCGTCAGCGCAAAGGAGGACATATATTCAATGGTCTGTACCTCGCTGCCCTTGTTTGTAAGGGTAGTCCAACAGCGTACAACAGACGTGCCGGTGTAAAACTGATAGTGGGACACAGCCTCAAGACCTGTGCCCTCATCAAATGTCACAAGTTCAAGCTTTCTGCCATGGTCATTGTTCACATCACGGAAGTCCTTGAACTTCATTCTCCAGCCTGGTGCGGTCACGATATATTTGTTTCCGTGACGCTCGTCAGGGCGGTCGATACCGCTCGCCTGTATCTCTACAGGTCTGAAAGTTTTCAGCCCCATGTATGAAGCCGTCTTGGCTTCATCAAAAGGCAGAGCAGAGAAGTGCAGAAGCTTCGCCTCGTTGTCGTCTGTTATCTCAAATACTATATTAATGCCGTTTTCATATATCTCAATACGTTTCATATGGCGTATTTCCCTTCGTGATCTGTTTATCTGTACATATTATCGTACACTTATATCATTTTCGCAAGCTCGTCAAGTATCCTGTGAGCGTCTTGCTCTTTGGTCATAATAGGCAGCTCCACAGCACCGCCCTCAGTGATAAGGGTGATAACATTAGTGTCCGTCTTGAAGCCTGCACCAGCGGTCTTTAGTGAGTTTGCGCATATCATATCGCAGTTTTTGTTGGTGAGCTTTTTCTCAGAGTTCTTGATAACGTCCTGAGTTTCCATAGAA
This sequence comes from Ruminococcus sp. RTP21198st1_G1_RTP21198_201120, assembly GCF_040924265.1. Lineage (NCBI taxonomy): Bacteria > Bacillati > Bacillota > Clostridia > Eubacteriales > Oscillospiraceae > Ruminococcus > Ruminococcus sp. RTP21198st1_G1_RTP21198_201120. Next base: position 35,255 of record NZ_JBCOMH010000010.1, on the reverse strand, counting down.
AAACCGCATATGACCTGACCGTCACGTTTGTGCTGACCTAGATAGCCGAGGATATCCTTCGTGCGTTTTAGCTCTATCTTCATGTCATCGTCAGACTTCTTTATCTTGTTGTCAGCCACCGCAACAGGCGTGTAGTCAGCCACAGCCGCCGCCTTTACGATAATATCCTGCTCAGGAGCAAGCTTTGTGACAGCTTCAAACATATCCGCCGCAGACTTTACGTTCACAACGTCCACGAACATAGGCGGCAAAACCTCCATGTGACCTGCCACCAGCGTCACCTTTGCACCTCTTTGCATAGCCGCTTTAGCCACCGCACAGCCCATTTTTCCGCTTGAATGATTAGTGATGTACCTCACAGGGTCGATAGCCTCCATGGTCGCACCAGCCGTAACAAGCACATTTTTGCCTGCAAGATCCTTCTCAAAAGCAAGCTCCCGAAGAATGTATTCAAACAACACCTCAGGCTCAGGCATTCTGCCGTCGCCGTCATCACCGTTTGCAAGCATACCTCTGTCAGGAGCGATCATCTCGTAGCCGAAACGTTCAAGCTTCCGGATATTGTCCTGCACAATAGGATTGTGATACATATTGTGGTTCATGGCAGGGGATATCATTTTCTTGCAAGGGCAAGCCATGACAGTGGTGGTGAGCATATCGTCAGCAATGCCGTATGCTATCTTTCCGATAACATTAGCGGAAGCAGGAGCGACCATAACAATGTCAGCCTGCTTTGCAAGAGCAACGTGCTCAACGCTGTATTGAAAATTTCTGTCAAAAGTATCTATAAGGCACTTGTTGCCTGTGAGGGATTCAAAAGTGATAGGGTTTATAAATTGAGTGGCGTTCTGTGTCATGAGTACCTGAACATTGCAGCCCTGCTTTTTGAGCAGTCTTACTAAAGTTGGAATCTTGTAAGCCGCAATACTGCCGCTGACGCCGAGAACGACCGTCTTACCTGAAAGAAGCATAGAGATGACCTCCTTAGTGAATATATAAGGCAACACCGCACAAAGCCCGCCTGACGGCTTTGCACGCCATCTGCTTGCAGATTTTCCGTCATATCACACAAAAATCTGACTACGCATCTGACGCACAATCTTTGTGCGGTATTGCCTTAAATATAGTATAACACAAATCATGTTGAAATGCAAGATTTCAAGTGATAGGTGAGCAAGGAAAATAACAGAAAACCGCTGCCCACAGATACCTGTGAACAGCGGTCTGAACCATATGTCAATCCTTGTATTGCGAAGTTATCCCGAAGTATTCTTCAAGAGAAAGTCCGCTGTTGGTTATGTTTTGTGCTAAAGGCGTGCCTACATATCTTATATGCCAAGGCTCGTACTGATAACCGGTGTAAGCCTCCTTGCCCTTTGGATAACGAATTATAAAACCATATTTCGCACAGTTGTTGGCAAGCCACTTTGCTTCTCTTGTGCCGTCAAATGAGTCGCTGGCATTGTTTACGTCTATTGCCATGCCCGTCTGATGGTCGCTGTAGCCAGGTCTTGCGGAGTATTTGTCTGCCGCAGCCTTGCCGTCACGGTTGCAGTACATATTATAAAGGTACCTCTGATCGTAATAAGAGCGGTAGCCTGAGCATACCCACAGGCTTATGCCGTCTTTATATGCAGCGGTCTGCATCTTTTTGAATGCCGCTGATGTTTCTTTGGTCAGACCCTTTGGGTCGTAGCTTGCAGGGAGGGAATATGTTTTGTTCGCCAAAAGAACTCCGTCAACATAGCTCATGCCGTTTATGACCTCGACAGTGTGGTCTGGGGTCTTGACGGTTATCTCCTCGGAATATGCTCCATAGTGATTTGAACCTTTATCGTCCGTCTTGCAGGCTCTTACCTTGAATCTGTATGTAGTCTTTGCGTAAAGTCCGTTTATTGCGCAGGAATTTACCGTAGATGAAGCTATGTTCTTCCACTTGCCGTTTGTGTATATAAACACCTTGTAGCTTGTGCAGCCTACAGACTTCCAGTTAAGGTCAAGGGTCGAAGCGGTGATGTCAGAAGCTTTTACTCCTGTTACCTTCCTTGGATTTGTGGCGGAATTGTAGTTTTCACAATAGTCGCTGTATATCTTAACTCCGTCTACTATCTTATATGCTCTTACCTTGAAATTCTCCCTTGTTGCCGCAGGCAGACCCTTGACAGTGTAGGTCGTGCCTTTCACGTCAGCTATCTCAGGATATTTACCCTTTGAACGCATTCCCACAGAATAGCCGTCCGCACCGCTCACAGCGTTCCAGCTAAGCTTTATAGAGCTTGTGTTAGGGGTCTTAGATGTCAGACCAGTGACCTTGTTCACCGTGACAGCCTGTGCCGTTATCTCCTGAGAATATTTGCCGTAGTGATTTGCGCCCTTATCGTCACGCTTGCAGGCTCTTACTTTAAATTTATAGCTTCCTGCGTCAAGTCCTATGACAGTGTAGCTGTTTGTATCCGTCTGCGCTATCTGCGTCCACTTGCCGTTTTTCAGCATAAAGACACGATAGTTTGAACAGCCCACCTTTTTCCATGAAAGGCTGACGGAAGCATTGCCCGTCTGAGCTTTAAGACCGCTTATAGGGCGTGGATTTGTGGCGGAATTGTAGTTCACTGAATAGTCGCCATAGACCTTTTGACCGTTCACTATCTTATAGGCTCTTACCTTGAAGTTCTCCCTCGTTGCCGCAGGCAGACCTGTAACAAGATATGTAGTGTCCGTAACGTCTGCTATCTCAGGATACTGACCCTTTGAACGCATTCCCACAGAATAGCCGTCCGCACCGCTCACAGCGTTCCAGCTAAGTCTTATGGAGCTTATATCAGGGGTTTTAGATGTCAGCCCTGTGACCTGAGGCAGACTTGTCTGCTCCGCAGCTTCAACCGCCTGCACAGGCATACTCACACTTAGCATGCTGTCAGGCACAGCACCTGCCGCACATATCATCATAGCGGCACAAGCCACTGCCGCTGCATTTTTTCTGTTTATTATCTTTTTCATTTTTCAGACCTCCTTTGATGAAATTCTTTTGCACTTTAAGTATAACACATTTTTACCAGTTTGTAAACACGCAATTCCGAATTATTTTTGTTCACATTTTGTTTTTTATGTTTACTTATACTCAGTTGCAAAACCTCTCTTTTGGCTGCTGAAAGAATGTATAAAAAAACAAAGACCGCAGAAAAAAATCTACGGTCTTTTGTGGCTGGGGTGGAAGGATTCGAACCTTCGGAATGACGGAGTCAGAGTCCGTTGCCTTACCACTTGGCGACACCCCAATGTTTGTTCGATTTAGCTTGTTTTTGGTTGGGATAGATGGATTCGAACCATCGGAATGACGGAGTCAAAGTCCGCTGCCTTACCTCTTGGCTATATCCCATCGTCATGTCCCTCACTCAAACAGCTTAATCATTATAGCACACCATTTCGGGAAATGCAATACCTTTTCATGCTTGTTTACAAAGCATTTACAGCATATTAACATATATGTGCAAAACGACGTAAAACCGTACGATTTTGTAGAAAAACTATTGAAAATGGTCAAAATATGTGATAAAATGGCCATAAGAGCGTGGCTCGGAACAAAAAACGAAAGGTCGTAACCGTTATGGAAGAGAAGAAAAAAGGATTTATCAAGAAGTTTGTAAATGAGTTCAAGGCGTTTGCTCTCAAAGGAAACGTCATGGACTTGGCAGTGGGCGTTATCATAGGTGCTGCGTTTCAGGATATCGTAACGTCATTTACGGAGAATTTTATCAATCCGATAATAGGCTGTATAGGCGGTGCTGACGTAGAGGGCAAGATACATTTGCTTGGAAATCAGTACATAAACTACGGCGCATTTCTGACGGCAGTGATAAACTTCATAATCATGGCGTTCGTTATTTTTGTAATAATGAAGGTCATAAACAAGCTTGCGTCACTTGGCAAGCATGAAGAGCCTGAAAAGCCTGCAGAGCCACCGGTGGACATAGTGCTTCTTACAGAGATCAGGGATCTTCTCAAGGCACAGCAGGGGGCTGAGGCGAGCAAAGAGGAAGAAAAGGCAGAAGAATAAGATCTGAAACGGTACACTTTTTTAGTTAAGGGACAGCTCCCATGTGGGGCTGTCTTTTTTTGTTGGTTATCTTTTTGACGGTATTCGCTCAAATTCAGGTAGGGGCAAACACTTTTCTTCTGTAAAAACTCCACAATTATTGCTTCTTCACTTTGTCACTTATTCTGTTTTAAATCTCTTTACTTTTTTGTCATCATATGATAAAATAATAACATATATGTTTGTGAATACTTTTAAGCTTTTAAGTTTTCTAGCTTTCAAGCTTTTAATTATGAAAGGAAGTTTTTGTATGCCTATAACCGAGATACTGGAGCGTAACGCACGAGAGTTCGGAAATGATGTTGCTCTGGTAGAGGTCAATCCTGAGATCAGAGAAACCAGACGTGTGACTTGGAAGGAATATGAGCTTATCGAGCCTAACCCAGTCTGTCATTATCGCCGTGAGATAACCTGGAGCGTTTTCAACGAAAAGGCTAACCGCTTTGCCAATCTGCTTTTATCCCGTGGGGTAAAAAAGGGTGACAAGGTGGGTATCCTGCTTATGAACTGTCTTGAATGGCTGCCTATTTATTTTGGCATCCTCAAGACGGGTGCGCTTGCAGTGCCGCTGAATTTCAGATACACTCCAGAGGAGATAAAATACTGTCTTGACCTTGCCGAGGTGGATATTCTTGTATTTGGTCCTGAATTTATCGGCAGAGTTGAGGAGATAGCTGATGAGATAAGCAAGAACAGACTTCTTTTCTATGTTGGCGAGAACTGTCCGTCATTTGCAGAGCATTATGACAGGCTCACTGCAAACTGCGCAAGCACTACTCCGTACATAGAGCTTACTGACGAGGATGATGCGGCTATCTACTTCTCGTCAGGCACAACTGGCTTCCCGAAGGCTATCCTGCACAATCACGAGAGCCTTATGCACGCCGCAAGAGTTGAGCAGAATCATCACGGTCAGACAAAGGAGGACGTTTTCCTTTGTATCCCTCCCCTTTATCACACAGGTGCGAAGATGCACTGGTTCGGAAGCCTTATCTCAGGGAGCAAGGCGGTGCTTCTCAAGGGCGTGAAGCCTGAATTTATCCTTGATACCGTTTCAAGAGAAAAGTGTACTATAGTATGGCTTCTTGTGCCTTGGGCACAGGATATCCTTGACGCTATCGACAGCGGCGAGGTGACACTTTCAAAGTATGAGCTTTCACAGTGGAGGCTTATGCACATAGGCGCACAGCCTGTTCCGCCGTCACTTATTGCACGCTGGAAAAAGGTTTTCCCTAACCACAAATATGACACTAACTATGGTCTTAGCGAATCTATAGGTCCTGGCTGTGTACACCTTGGCATGGATAACATTGACAAGGTAGGCGCAATAGGCAAGGCAGGCTTTGGCTGGAAGGTCAAGATAGTTGATGATAAGGGCAACACTGTAAAGCGCGGCGAAGTGGGCGAGCTTTGCGTAAAAGGTCCTGGCGTTATGACCTGCTACTACAGAGATCCAAAGGCGACGGCTGAAACTCTCAAAGACGGCTGGCTTTTCACTGGCGACATGGCTCAGGAGGACGAGGACGGATTTATTTACCTTGTTGACCGCAAAAAGGACGTTATTATAAGTGGTGGAGAAAATCTTTACCCTGTACAGATAGAAGACTTTTTGAGAAGTCACGACGCTATCAGGGACGTGGCAGTAATTGGTCTGCCTGACCAGCGTTTGGGCGAGATAGCGGCGGCAATAATCGAGCTAAAGCCTGACCACCCATGCACAGAGGAAGAGATAATGGCGTTTTGCCAGAAGCTTCCGAGATACAAGCGTCCGCACAAGATAATTTTTGCAGACATACCGAGAAACCCGACGGGCAAGATAGAGAAGCCGAAGCTCAGGAAGATATACTGCGGCGAGAGCCTTGTGGCAAAGCAGAATCACGGATAAAAAAAGTAAAGAGGGGTAACGAAAATGGGACGAGAAGTAGTATTTGCCAACATACGAAAAAGAATGATAGCAATGATAGTTGGCGGTGTGATACTCACGCTAATGGGTGGATTTATCTCATTTGCGGCGGTAGTAGCCGGTGAATACAGCGTATTGATACTTGGACTTTTTGTGCTTACGCCTGGTGTTATATTTCTTATATTTGGTACGTCACGGAGGACGCACCCTGAAAAGAGCGGCATATTCAAAGCCAATCCCGATCTTTTACAGCAGGCTGACGAGCTTTACGCCAACATACAATATCAGGACGATTATATTATCGTATCCGACAGGGTGCTTGCCAACAAGAAAGTGCCATTTCAGATGTGCTGGCGAGAGGAAGCCTACGGCATTTACCAGCACACAGCGAGTATGAATTTCATCAGCTACACCAACGAGATAATCGTCTGCACGAAGCACAAGAAGAATGTACTGCGTTTTAACGTATATGCCAAGGGCAAGGACACTGCCATGGGGCTTATGCAATTGCTTTCCCAATGTTGTCCCAACGCAATGGTAGGCTACACTCCTGAAACGCTTGCATATGTTAAGGATATGCAGAGGCGTGCTCAGCAATAGATAATGGACAAGCTCTTTGTGCTTAAATTTGCACAAAGGGCTTGACTTTTTTTGTGATTACTTGTATAATAGTATAGTTGACACAAGGAGATGTACCCAAGTGGCTGAAGGGTCCGCACTCGAAATGCGGTAGTACGGCAAAACCGTAGCGAGAGTTCAAATCTCTCCATCTCCGCCAGCAGGGGCGTGCCCCTGCACCTAAATCCGCTATCATTTATGGTAGCGGATTTTTTTGTTGCCACACAAAATCTTGCATTTCCACCCGAACTGTGTTATAATCCTATATATCAAACATCATAACACGGAGGTCTATCATGTACGAAAATTTTAAATATCTCGACGCTGTTGCACAAAAAGAGATAACCAACGGTGTTTTCTCAGGCTCAGTTCTCAGCGTTATCCATAAAGGCGAAACTGTCTATCTCAAAAGCTTTGGTCTTGCTGACAAGGAGAAAAATATCCCTATGAAAACTGACAGCATTTTCAGACTCTTTTCTATGTCAAAGCCTGTCACAGCCGCTGCCGCAATGATACTTATCGAGCGTGGTCTGCTCGACACTCGTCACCCGCTCAAGTGGTTTATCCCTGAGTTCTCCGACCCTGTGGTTCTTGACGAGAACGGCGAACGTCCTGCTGACAGAGATATAACCATAGGCGACCTGCTCACCATGACTTCCGGTATCCCTTATCCTGACGGCACTCCCGCAGGTCAGAAAATGGGTGCGCTTTGGGGCGAGCAGTCTGAAAAATATCTCAAGGGCGAAAAGCTTCTGGATACTGTGAGCTTCGCAAAGGAAATGGGCAAGCGTCCTCTTATGTTCTCCCCTGGTGAAAAGTGGATGTACGGTGCGTCTGCTGACATCATGGGTGCTGTTATCGAAGTGGTTTCTGGCATGAAGTTCGGAGATTTTCTTAGAAAAGAGATCTTTGAACCCCTCGGTATGAATGATACAGGCTTCTATATCCTAGCGGAAAAGTACAGCCGACTTGCCCAGTGCTATGAATACAAAAATGGCGGAAACGAGCCTTTTACTCACTTCCACCTTTGCCTTACTGATTACACTGTACCTCCTGCCTTTGAGTCGGGCGGAGCAGGTCTTGTTTCCACTGTAGAGGACTATGCAAAGTTTGCCAAAATGCTTATGAACAAGGGCGAGCTTGACGGCGTGAGGATACTCGGCAGAAACACGGTCGATTTCATGACAAGAAACGGTCTTACACCTGAACAGCGCAAGACCCTTAACTGGGACAGCACAAAGGGTCACGGCTACGGTAACTTCATGCGTATCCTTGACGACCCTTCCGCTGCAGGACTTATCCAGTCAGAAGGCTCTTTCGGCTGGGACGGCTGGATGGGCTGTTATTTCAGCCTTGACCCAAAAGAACAGCTCTGCATACTTTATTTTATTCAGCAGACAGGCGCAGGCACCACCGATTCTGCAAGGCGTTTGCAGAACATCGCATGGGGTGCAGTAAAATAAGCAGGGGAGGTCTGAGATTTGAAATTACAGGAAGGCAGATTTATACAAGGGCTTAGAAATATGTTCAGTCTGCGCTGGGATATGGCTGACCCTGATGAGATACATAATACGATAATATCCGGCGCAAAGCTTCAGGGTACTAATATGTGTATCCTCATGCTTGCCATACTTATAGCTTCCATAGGTCTTAATATGAACTCCACCGCCGTTATAATCGGTGCTATGCTTATCTCGCCTCTTATGGGCGGTATAACAGCCATAGGCTATGGAATCGCCACAAATGACCTGACTCTTTCAAAGGGTGCGGCAATAAGACTTGGCATACAGGTGGTCATTTGCCTTATCACCTCGACTATTTACTTTACTATCTCACCTATCACCACAGCCTCCTCCGAGCTTCTTGCCCGAACCACACCTACAGCGTGGGACGTTCTTATTGCCCTTTTTGGCGGACTTGCCGGCATAATAGGTCAGACCCGTAAGGAGAAAAGCAACGTTATCCCCGGCGTGGCTATCGCAACAGCACTCATGCCGCCTCTTTGTACCGCAGGCTACGGCTTGGCAAGACACCGCCTTGACTATTTCGGCGGAGCATTGTATCTCTTTTTCATAAACAGCTTTTTTATCTGCCTTGCGGCTATCGTTGTGCTGAAGTTTTTAAGGCTGCCTCACGGCAACGATATTTCCCCGAAGGCTTTGAAAAAGATACACAGAAATATCGCTTTTATCACAGTTATTACCATGCTGCCTAGTATTTATCTTGGCTATGATATTGTGAAAAAGACAATGGATAACAGCAGTGCAGAGAAGTTTATCACCGAGAATTTTGACTTTGACGGCACTCAGATAGTGCAGAAAACTATAGATACCGATAAACGTATGATAGAAGTGGCACTTCTTGGCAAGAAGATAAGCACTGCCGATACAAAGGCGCTTCAAAGCGAGCTGAAAGCTTTCGGATTGGAAGATTATAAGCTTGTGATAACACAGACCGAGGTGGAAAGCGGTGTTACCGCTGACGAGGTCGAAAAGATGCTTGAAAAGAATGCCGACGATGAGGAAACACAGAACAAGGTGGCACAGGTGCTTGCGCAGAAAGAAAACGACGACCTTAAAGCCGAGAATGAAAATCTGAAGGCACAGCTTGACAGCTATCAGAGCTATGATATCGACATGAGCGATATCGCCGAGGAACTTGCTATCGTTTATCCAAACATAACAGGTGCGGCAGGCGGTCACATGAGCAGCCATTCAGTAGGCTCACCCACAACAGTTAATGGCATAACAGTGGTGCTATATGAGAACAAGGCTCTTACCGATGAACAGCTCAAAACTGTCACAGAGCTTCTGAAAAAACGTCTTGACGTGTCAAATGTCACAGTTATCCAGCAGGTGGAGAAGCAGAAAGATACCACCTCAAAGGCTGAAAGCACTGATAAAAAGAAAAAGAATTGAAAAAATTCTGAAAACCCCTTGCAATCTGAGAAGATGTGTGCTATAATATATTAAAATGTATAATTATGTTTTGGAGGAACAAAAATGAGCGTAATTGAGATCGTTGCAGGCGCACTGCTGATCGTAGCCAGCCTCGTTATCATACTTGTAGTTCTTGCGCAGGACACCAAAGAGCAGGGTCTTACATCTGCTATCGGCGGTGGATATAACGATTCTTTCTATGGAAAGAATGGTTCAAACACCAAGGACGCTAAGCTTAACAGACTGACAAGGATAAGTGCGATACTGATATTCGTGATAACTCTTGCTGTAAATATCATTTATCAGATCAAGAAATAATTGCCCGCCCTGCTCCGTGCAGGGCTTTTTCTTTGCAGAAAGTAAGAACGGGGAAAAGAATGTAATGAAATGTGCAAACGGTGCAAAGAATAAGATAAGACCGCTTTTTGCGGGGTTTTACGACTCGCTGATGTTCTCCTATTTTGACGGCGTTTTCGGCACTGCCTTTTGCGACGATACAACCGCACCCACGGCGGCGGTCATATGCTGCGGCGACTTTTATTTTGCCGCAGGGGATAAAAGCTGTGCTGCTGATATGCTCACATTTTGCAGCGACAACAAAAACGCAGTCATAGTTCCTGACAGCGAGGAGCTTGCAAAAGCTTTGTGTGCCTGTGACGGACAGCTTGAAATGGTGAAAAGATATCACACATGTCCGCCTGAAAACGGCTTTGATGTTGACAGACTGCGTGAAACAGTATCAAGAGCACAAAATATGGGACAGTTTAGATTATCAATGATAGATGAGGAATTTTATAAGAAAGCTTTAACAGAGCAGTGGTCGGAGTCCTTTGTGTGCAATTTCAAAGACTTTGCGGACTTTTCAGCCCATGGCTTTGGCTTTGTGCTCACTGATAATGGCAGGATAGTCAGCGGAACTTCTGCGTTTTCATACTACGATAAAGGCGTTGAGATAGAAGTTTCAACCCGTAAAGAATACCGCCTGAAAGGTCTTGCACAGATAACTGCGGCGGCGTTTTTGCTGGAATGTGTACGCCGTGGGCTTACACCTCACTGGGACGCACGAAATCTCACCTCGCTTTCAATAGCACAGAAAATGGGCTTTGTGTTCAGAGATGAATACATAGCGTTGGAATATAAGTAAAAGAAAGGAAATTTATGAAACTGGATTACAGAAAAATAATATACTCAAAGTTAAAAAAAGCAGGCAAAAAGCCACTGACTTTCAAAGAACTGCTGAGATCATGCAGAGGAAAGGGCTTTGAGTTTGAAAAATTCACAAAAACCGTTGACAAAATGAAGAAAAACGGCGAGATAATGGAAGATAAGTTCGGCATAAGGCTCGTTGACCCTAAGAAATTCGTCAAGTGCGAGGTGGTAAGGCTCAATAAGACCTACGGCTTTGTGAAAAATCTTGACACTGACGAGGAAATTTTTGTTGTGGGCAAGTACCTCAAAGGCGCAATGCCACATGATATCGTCCTTGTGAGAACGTTCAAGGGCGAGGGCGCTTGCACTGAGGGCGAGGTCATGAGCATCGTAGAGGAGAATTTTGCTAAGTTCACAGGGGAGCTTGTGAGCGAGTTCGGCGTGCTGAAAATCGTTCCTGATATGCTGTCAAAATATGCAATGACCTTTGAAAACCCTATGAGGCTTGAGCTACATGAGGGTGACAAGGTGGTGGCGCAGGTCACAAAGCGTGGAAACAGGCACTCTGAACACGTCTGCGAGATAGTTTCAAGCTATGGAAGCTCCATGAAAGCCTCTGCCTGCGCAATGAGCGTCCTTGAGGTCAACGGTCTGACACCTGTTTTCCCAAGCGAGGTCATCTATGAAGCTAGGGAAGTGTCTGATTATTCAAGGATAAAAGATGAGATACCCAACCGCCTTGACCTCCGTGACAAGCCGATATTCACCATTGACGGCGCAGATACAAAGGATATCGACGACGCAATTTCTGTTGAACGAACCAAAACAGGTTATCTCCTTGGCGTTCATATCGCTGACGTTTCCCACTATGTTCAGCCAAAGTCACAACTGGATAACGAAGCTTTCAAGCGTGGCACAAGCGTTTATTACGCAAACCGAGTTATCCCAATGCTCCCAAAGGAGCTTTCAAACGGCATCTGCTCCCTCAATCCGCAGGAGGACAGACTTGCGTTCTCATGTCTTTGTGAACTCGACAAGCAGGGCAACATCACCGAGTATAAGTTTGCAAAAACTGTTATCCGCTCCCGTGTAAAGGGCGTTTATTCCGAGATAAATTCACTTTTGGCAGGCAGTGACGATGCTGAACTTAAAGAAAAATATGCCGAGGTTTCAGGTCAGCTTCCTATTATAAATGAGCTTGCGGATATTTTGTACAAAAACAAGAAAAACCGTGGCTGTCCTGAGCTTGAAACCTCTGAGAGCAAGCTTATCATCAATGACGAGGATATCTGCGTGGGCGTTGAGAGGCGTACCCGTGGAAGAAGCGAGGAGATAATAGAGGACTTTATGCTTGTTGCAAACGAGTGTGCCGCAAGATTTGGCATGGATAATAACCTGCCGTTCGTTTATCGTATCCACGAAGAGCCGTCAGACGAGAAGCTTGAATCCCTGAGAGAAGCGCTTGTCAAGCTCAACGTCCAGTATAAGCTGGGCGAAAAGGCTTGCCCTGGGGATATGTCTGAGATACTCAAAGCCGCAAAGGGTACTGATATCGACCTTATCATGAACAATATCGTTCTGAGGAGTATGTCAAAGGCAAGATATTCCACCGAGCCTGTGGGTCACTTCGGACTTGCGCTGGAGGATTACGCCCACTTCACTTCACCTATCAGACGTTACCCTGACCTGACTATCCATAGAATAATGTCAGCTTTTCTCAGTGGCAGCAGTGCAGAGGAGTGCGCCACAAAGTTCAACAAGTTCGTTTATGCCTCCGCCGACCAGTCCACAAAGACGGAGCTTACCGCAATGCAGGTGGAGCGAAGCTGTGAGGATTGCTACAAGGCTGAGTATATGAACGCTCATATCGGTGAGGAGTTTCAGGGAACAGTGGTTTCAGCTGTTGAGTTCGGTCTTTTTATCGCACTTCCTGACACCTGCGAGGGACTTCTTCACACGGACAATATGCCTGACGGCGAATATGTCTGCGACGATATGGTGAGCCTGAAAAACCTCACAAACGGAATGGAATATCGTGTGGGCGACCCTATCAGAGTAAAGGTGATAAACGCAAATGTAAATTCCGGCAAGATAGATTTTGCACTTGCTGACTAGGACTAAATTAGAAATCAAAAGGACGGTGAAGAAAAGCCGTCCTTTTTTGTGTGTTAAAAAAATGTAGGGGCTGGCGCCCTCGACAGCCCGCTTTTCTCGCACGTCACTATTTATGTTGATTTTCACATTGTATAAACATCGCTCGAACCATGTAGGGGACGACGCCCTCGGCGTCCCGTTCCTTTCGCTCATCTTGTGGTCTTACAAATTTATCGTTTCATGAATTGCATATATGTACAAAAAATCGGACAGTCGCACCAAGCAACTGTCCGATAATTTTTTTGTATTAATAAATTACTTTGAAAGACCCCAGATATCTCTAGCGTAGTCCTCAACAGAACGGTCTGCGGAGAAAATGCCTGCACCTGCAATATTTGCAAGGCTCATCTTCTGCCACTTTGTCTGATCCTTGTAGCACTCAGAAGCGTAAGCCTGTGCCTTCTGGTAGGAATCGAAGTCCTTGAGAGCCATGTATGGGTCAGAGTTCTTCAGGCTGTCAGCGATCTCGTTGAACTGCTGTCCGTTGATGCCGTACTGAAGTGTGTCGATAGCCTGCTTAACAACTGCGTTGGAGTTGTAGATGTCCATAGGCTTGTAGCCTGACTTGCAAGCGTTTACCTCGTCAACGTTCATACCGAAGATGATGATGTTGTCGTCGCCTACCTGCTCGTGTATCTCAACGTTTGCTCCGTCAAGAGTACCCAGTGTGATAGCACCGTTTATCATAAGCTTCATGTTACCTGTACCTGAAGCCTCTGTACCAGCAAGTGAGATCTGCTCAGAGATGTTTGCCGCTGGCATGAGTATCTCAGAAAGTGATACGTTGTAGTCCTCAAGGAAGATAACGTTGAGCTTCTCGTTGAGCTTCTTGTCCTTTTTCAGCTCCTGAGAAATGTTCCAGATAAGCTTGATGATCTGCTTTGCCATGTAGTAGCCAGGAGCAGCCTTTGCAGCAAAGATATATGTCTTTGGTACAAAATCAGCGTTTGGATTAGCCTTGAGGTAGTTGTACTGTGCTATGATGTTCAAAGCGTTGAGCTGCTGTCTCTTGTATTCGTGAAGTCTTTTTACCTGAACGTCAAAGATAGAATCAGTGTTGAGAACAACGCCGTACTGATTCTTTACATACTTTGCAAAACTCTTCTTGTTGTCAAGCTTGATCTTTGCAAGTCTGTCAAGAACGTCCTTGTCGTCCTTGAATACAGCAAGCTTAGAAAGCTCAGCAGCATTCTTGAGGAAGCCGTCGCCTATCTTCTCGCAAAGAAGATCTGTCAGACCCTCGTTAGACTGATAAAGCCATCTTCTGTATGCGATACCGTTTGTAACGTTCTTGAACTTTGTTGGTGTGTCAAGATACTCGTCCTTGAATGTTTCCTTCTTGATGATCTCAGAGTGTATCTTTGCAACGCCGTTTACGCTGTGGCAAGCGTGTACGCAAAGTGTAGCCATTTTCACCTTGTTGTCCTCAACGATAGACATATGTGAAACCTTAGCCTGATCCTTGTATCTCTCCCAAAGATCCTTGCAGTAACGCTCGTTTATCTCGATAATGATAGAGAAGATTCTAGGGCAAACGCTCTTGAGGAGGTTGCAGTCCCACTTCTCCAAAGCCTCAGGCATTACAGTGTGGTTTGTGTATGCAAATGTGTTCGTAACGATGTGCCAAGCCTTGTCCCATGAATATCCGCAATCATCAAGAAGAACTCTCATAAGCTCTGGGATAGCAAGTGTCGGGTGAGTATCGTTGATGTGGATAGCTACCTTTTCATGGAGGTTGTCAAGTGTGCCGTAAACGCTCATGTGCTGGTTTACGATATCGCCGATAGAAGCAGCACAAAGGAAATACTGCTGTCTAAGTCTGAGTGACTTGCCCTCTGCGTGGTTGTCGTTAGGATAAAGCACCTTTGTGATAGCCTGTGAAATGATGTTCTTACTAAGAGCCTTCTGATAGTCGCCCTGATTGAACATTGACATATCAAAGTCAGCCATTTCAGCTTTCCAAAGTCTGAGCTTTGAAACTGCCTCGCTGTTGTAGCCTGATACGAACAGATCGTATGGAACAGCCATAACTGATGTGTAGTTCTCGTGAGTTACGCAGTGATACTGATTGTCCCAGTATTCCTTAAGCTCGCCGTCAAAACGAACCTCGACAGCCTTTGACGGAACAGGAACGAGCCATACAGAGCCGCCTGGGAGCCAGTTGTCAGGAAGCTCGGTCTGCCAGCCGTCCTCCAGCTTCTGCTTGAAGATACCGTATTCATAGCAGATAGAATAGCCTGTAGCATGATAGCCGTCGGCAGCAAGAGCGTCAAGATAGCAGGCAGCAAGTCTTCCAAGACCACCGTTGCCAAGACCTGCGTCAGGCTCACACTCGTAAATGCCGTTTATAGAAATGCCCATGTCCTTAAGGACCTTTGTAGCCTGCTTCTGCATTTCAAGGTTATAAAGAGAAGTCTTAAGGCTTCTTCCCATAAGAAATTCCATTGAAAGATAGTAGACCTTCTTCTTGCCCTCAGACTGAGTTTTAACGGTGAACTTTCTTCTCTTAGCTTTAAGAATGCCTACAACGATCTTAGAAAGAGCCTCGTATACCTGCTGATCGGAAGCGTCCTCAGGTGTTGTCTGGAAATCGTTGTGAAGAACGTCAAGAAGCTTTTCTTTAAGTTCCTGCGTGGAAATTGTTTTTTCTACAGCACTATTTGCCATAAATCTTTACCTCCTATATACTTTCAAGTCGAGCTTTGCGCTCTGCACCTTTATTACTGTATTGGCGAAAACGTTTGAGAAATAAGGATGGTTTTCACCCGTTTTGGGGAATAGCACGCCCCTGCTCCTGATAATTATACCACAAGCCGACAATTTTTGCAAGAAAAAATGCCAAACACCCATGAAATTTAAACACTTTCTACATAGGGCAGGCGTATGATTTGTAGAAATCATAGACGCTGATATGCTATTTCTGCAATAGCTGTCATATTATGTTTGGAATATAATACAGGATATTGCATTTGCCTAATTTTATTATATGGTATAGTTGCATAATTGTCAAGGCGTTCAATTGTATAAAATGCTGATTTTGGAAGAATGAACAGCAAAAGGGGACAGTAGGGGCGGTAGTTTTTATATAATCACAAGAATATGAATTTGCTAGGTGGGCATATAGGCCATACGATATGTGTTCAGAAAAAGTGTACTTACGTTATTTGCAGCAAAAGGCTCAATTTCTATGATTCAGAAATTGAGCCTTTTTTATATTCGTTCGTTTTGATATAATATCTATTCTTCTTCTATCTTTTCTTCTGCCTTTGCAAGCTGTTTCTTGTCATACACGCTCTTTGCTACCTGAATACCGAACACGATCGCCGCACCGATGATAAAAAATACGATGCTGAATGTGCTGAAGGACATAGGGTCTTTAGGCTCTTTAAGCGTTGTAGGACCTATAACTATGGCGTACAGTGAGCCTATCATCATGCCGATAACGCAGTAGATAGTCTGGCTTCTGAACTTTTCAAGAGCCTTTTTGATAAGCCTGAGGGTAATGAACACCCCAAGGATAATGCCGATACCCAAAGAGCAGAGAAGTCCGAAATACTCGAAATTCAGATGAAGAAACTCTTTTATTCCTGTGATAACAGGCATATAAAGACCGAATGTGAGAAGTATGGTGGAGCCTGAAATGCCGGGAAGCACCATTGCAGATATTGCGCACATTCCTGCAAGAACAACGAATATCACTGTGCCTATATTCATGTGAGAAACGTCAGCACCGCTGCCGGAGGGATTTATAAGGGAAATGCCCACAACGATAGCAATGCCGATAACAGCCCATACGATGTTGTAATATTTGCCCTTAATGCTCTCTTTTTCTTCCATTATCATGACCGGTATCGCCAGAATGATAAAGCCCAGAAACAGCGAGCTTACCTTGTAGATTCCGCTTTCAAACACGTTGGCAAGAACGCTTACTGCAAGAAGCATACCGATCACCCAGCCCACACCAAGCTTTATAAGAAAGAAAAATGCTTTTTTACGCTTTGCATTGTCACGTCCCATTATGTCGTTAAGGGAATTTATGAAGCTGTCATAAAAGCCCAGCAGGAACGCTATAGTTCCGCCTGAAACTCCCGGAACGCTGTCCGCAAGAGCCATGCAAAAGCCTCTGAGTGCGTTTATTATCATACTTGTTTCTATGCCTTAAAAGGCATATCCTCCTTCCGTGGTGTTGTCTGCTTTTGTATCAGCAGACTTTTCTTTTGTTCTGATGTAAGCTTTTTCTACCTGTGTCATCAGATTTCCAAGCTGTGCTTCCTGCTTATCGTCACTAACGAGCGCCGCACTTTTTTCAGCCGAAGCCTTTGCCGATCTCACATCACCCTGAGCGAGAAAACACTCGCCCTTGTAAAGCTCACAGTTGCACCGAAGCGTCTTGTCAGCGTCACGGCTTTTCTCTGCGCTGTCAAAAAACTTCACCGCTGCTTCAAAGCGTTCGTTGAAATATTCTAGCAGACCAATGGTGAAAAGCATTTGCCCATTGCGTTTATCGAGAAGACCTCGCTTGAAGTAATGCTCTGCCGAAACAAATATCTCGTTTGCCTGAGAAATATCACCTGACATGAGTCTGCCGTAAAGAAGCAGTTCAAAATACTTGTTCTGATCTGAGGGGGTAAGCTTATCAAAAGCTATACGGTCAAGTGTGAGAAAACAGTTTTCAAAGCGTTTTTCTGAAATGTAAACAGCGGCAAGCTTCAAAAGTCCATGACCCTTATCTTTGTTCTGTCTGAGAAGATATTTTTCAAGAAGCTCAAAATATTCGTCACAGCCGCCCTTTTTAGCGTAGAGCCTTTCGAGCTTTTTTATTTTGAAGACCCATATGAAAAGCCCTGCAAGCTCGACGATGCACAGGAATATAAGACAAAGAGGAAGCGCTCTCATAAAAACGTTTATGCAAAACTGCGCTCCATAGCGGCAGCCCTTTGAAAGCCATGCAATGCACATCACAGCATAACTCAGCACCAGGCTCAATGCGGCAATGAGCCACAAGGTCCTTATAACGCCTTTATGCACCTTGCTCACCTCTTTGTAAATCATATCACATATAAGTAAAAATCAAATGTTGTCTGTGTAAAGAATGGGTAAAAATGTATAAACTGTTCAAAAATTTTTAAATTTAATCTATTGCCGTCTACTGCATATCCTTATTTCTGTTTTTGAGAAGCTTCTGTCTTTTGCGTTCGTGTCTATCCATAACTATCTTTTCACAGAAGTCTACGACTTTCTTCATGAAAGGCTTGAAAATGTAGAAAAATTCGCCCTCATAGGTAACGACCTCGCCGTTAAAGCCCTTTTTGAACTTGTATACGCCGTAGTTAGGGTTTGTTTCATCGTTGTAGAATGGTATGCCCTGAAAATCATAGATATAGTTTTTGCCCTCCAAAGCCCAGTTTATCATCGTCCACTGCATGAGATAGTTAGGGTAGAGGTTTCTGTGGTGGTTTGCGGAAGCACCGTAAACATAGCAGGTCTTGCCTGCATACTGTGTTGTTACTGCACCTGACAACGGTATCTGCTTGCCGTCCTCGTCAACATAGCACATGAAAAGTCGGCAGTGTTCAGGACCAAGACCATTGAGCATTTTTACAAAATACTCCTTTGAACGGATAGAGAAGCCATCTCTGATACCTGTTGCCTGCATGAGAGGGTAGAAATCGTCAAGAGCCTCAGTGCCGCAAGCCTTGCAGTAAACGCCCTTTCTAGGGGCTTTTCTGATACGGTTTCTCCAGTCAGGTTTGAAAGTCGCCATGACCTCGTCAGGGGTCTTGCCCTCGATATTTCTGAGCATATAGTTATTACGAGCCTGAATAGTGGTCAGCTCAGCCGCCTTGTGTATGTGCTTGAAGCCCATGTCCTCGATAAGCTTTGTACACTTGTCGTCGCCCTCCTCGAAACAAGGGTCCCACATAAACTGGTAGCATTTGTATTTCTTTGCAAGCACCTTTACGCCCTCGAAAAGGTCGGTCATGATCTCTTTATCAGACCAGTCGCAAACAGGGCCATGAGGGGCATACATAAAAGTAACACCGAAAATAGGCACTTTTTTGATTATGATAAGGCAAGTTCCACGGATATTGCCGTCAGCGTCACGGGAGATAACAGCGTCCCAGCCCCAGTTGTCCTTTACCTTCGGCCATTTGAGGGATTGCATGAAATTGCCGTATTTGCTGGTGCTTGCGAACTGTTCATATTCTGCAAGGAGTTTTTCATCGGACTTATTGATTATTTCCATTTTATAAAGATCCTCTCTGTAAGAATTTTTCTGTTATTATGCACTATTTCATTTATTATACTACATATTACGGGAAAAATCAAGGGGGGAGGGGAGTTTAAGTGAGGAGTGAGGAGTGAGGAATGAGGAATTGGCATAGCAATCCAAAGAAAATTACAAGCATGAAGTAAAATAAAGTACCGAGCGAAACGATTTTGCGGTGACAGAAACCTGCCCGAATATTTGTAGGGGCGAACAGCGTTCGCCCATGCTCAGAAATTGCTGTAAATTCAGCATTGTAGGGGACGGCGCTCTCGACGTCCCGTTTAGGGGAACGGCAAGGTTTGAATTTATCACAATGTTGTGTAGACGTGCCGTGTGGAGAATATTGCGTCGCCACCCTGAAGATGTGATTGGATAGTTTTCAGTTCTATCCAACAATGATATAATCGTGGGCTTGTTTCTTCGACGGGCGAACACTGTTCGCCCCTACTGCCGTTTGTGGGGGTATCAGGGGGTGTGTGATAATTGCAATGTGTAGTATTCTATACGAATTCAAAAAGCGGTGAAAAAGTGTTTTATACCACAATGTATGGCGTAAAATGCCCGTCACGGCGAGTGACAGTACAAAAAAACGGACAGCATAACGCTGCCCGTTTCAATTCTATCTCTTATTTGTCATCATGCGACTCGGTGATAAGATCAAGATTGATCTCGTATTTGGAGTCGAGAGAGTTCTGTAAAGGTGCGTCCTTTACATATTTGTTTACAAGCGCTGTGCTCTTTTCTACCGCCTGAAGCGTTCCTGCACCTGCTACACAGCCGCCCGGACAAGCCATGCCCTCGAGAAGATAGTCGTCATATTTGCCCGCTTTCGCAAGTGTGAGAAGCTTGCGGCAGTCTTTAAGTCCCTGCGCTGATACTACCTTGACCTCACGCTCTGGGTCAAGCTTGTGGATAACGTCTGCTACTGCCTTTGCTACGCCGCCGCTTACTGCAAAGCCACGTCCGTCACCTGTACCCTCGCAAAGATCTACCTTTTCTTCATCTGTAATGTCTTCAAATGTTACACCCTTGGCATTGAACATTCCCATGAGTTCCTCAAAGGTAAGCACAAAGTCTACGTCGCTGCGGATAGTACGTCTTGAAGCTTCAAGCTTCTTTGCCGCACATGGTCCGATAAATGCGATACAAGCGTCAGGATCGTCCTTTTTGAGCATTCTTGCTGTAAGTACCATTGGGGTCAAAGCCATTGAAATGTATGGGGCAAGGGTAGGGAAAAGCTTCTTCGCCATTACTGACCATGCAGGACAGCATGATGTCGCCATGAATGGCTGATGTTCAGGAACTTCTCTCATGAAGTCCTTTGCTTCCTCGATGGAACAAAGGTCTGCACCTATTGCTACCTCGACCACGTCTGCAAAGCCAAGCTTATTCATTGCCGCTGTGAGCTTCTCAGGGCTTGCTTTTGGTCCGAACTGACCTACAAATGCAGGTGCTACGATAGCGATGACCTTCTTCTTTTTCTTCATTGCTGTTATAAGCTGGAATATCTGTCCCTTGTCTACGATAGCGCCGAATGGACAGTTTACAAGACACATTCCGCAGGATACGCACTTGTCATAATCTATTTTTGCCTTGCCCTCTTCGTCTGAGCCGATAGCGTCCATGCCGCAGGCTCTTGCGCATGGTCTTTCCATTTTGTTTATTGCATTGTATGGACAGACGCTCTGACATCTGCCGCACTTTATACACTTAGACTGATCTATTACTGACTTGCCATGCTTGATGGTTATGGCACCCTTTGGACAGACTTCCTGACATGGGTGCGCAAGACAGCCCTGACAGCAGTCGGTAACATGATAATGAGTTTCAGGACAGCCGTTGCAGGCAAACTTGATTATGTTTACAAGCGGTGGATCGTAATACTTTTCTGCGATCGCACTTTCTTCAATGCCGTCAGCCACAGACTTATGCTCCTCGATCGGTCTTAGGGGCAGACCGATAGCAAGACGGAGCCTTTCTTCAACGATAGCTCTTTCAAGGAAGATAGACTCACGGTAAACAGCCTTGCTTCCCGGTACTATCTTATAAGGAAGCTCTGCGATTTTTTCGGCATAATCGCCCTCTTCATAGGCAAGTCTTGCCACCTCTGTAAAGACTTTTCGTCTGATATCTGTTACTGAGGAATAGATACCTCTCATTTTCATATTTTTACCTCCTGCGTTGTTCTTCAAATTTGTGTCATACACTTACTATTGTACTATTTTTTCGGCTTTTGTCAAGTAATATATACTTTTTTTCATAAGGTATATTGAAAGTTTCGCATGACTTACATATTTGTCTGAAATAAGGTGCAGTAAGGGTACGAAACGTCCTAAAAAATAAAAGTATTTCTTTTTTACCAATAGTTTTTCTGTTCATGAAAGTATGTGGCTTTTGCACAGTTTTGGGCAGGACGATTTATGCAAACAAATGATAAATGATTTAATTTGACAACATTTCTGCAATTGTTGCATTTTTTATGCAACAAAAGGGGCGTTTTTCGGGATAAGTGAGAGATGTTTTTTGAGAGCCGTTAAGATACGGTGGTACATCTTTCGCAGAAATTAAAAAAGGAGGAACGATATGGCAGGCGAACAGAAAAGATTTGCGAGATTTTTCTTCTATCTGAGAAATCTTCGTGAAGCGGCTTTGCACACCGGTGCAAGGGCGGAGGAGGCTGAGGACAGGGGGCTTGAGCTTCTGCACTCGGCAGAAACGGAGGCGGAGCTTAAAAAGCTGGAGGAGGCTGACAGCGACACCCTTTCTTATGTGAAGCGAGGGCTTAACAGGATAGCTTTCGGGGCGGTGAATGACGCTGTAAAGCTTGTTTTTGACGCTGAGAACATGACGGCAAGGGACATCATGGGCATGGATCTTTTCAATGTGAGTGAGATAAAGATCAGCGGAAAGAACGTTTTGGAGATCAAGTTTTTTGACAGGCAGAAAGCCTTGGAAAAGCTTGGGGAGCTTGCGCCTCAGCTTGACGGCGGCGGTGAGTCGAAGCGACTTATCGAGAGCATTTACGGCAGGGACGGTGATAGCTTGTGAAAATAACAAGGCTGTCGGAAAATCAGAGGTTTGTTTTCAGATGGTGGACGGCACGGGAGCTTAGTGATTACGACGGGATAATCTGTGACGGTGCGGTCAGATCGGGCAAGACCTTTTGTTTGTCGGCGTCTTTTATGACATGGGCGATGACTAATTTTGACGAGTGCATTTTTGGGCTATGCTCAAAAACTATCGTGTCGCTGAAAAGGAATATCCTGCCTGCGCTCAGGGAGTATATGAAAGCCATGGGCATGACGGCTGTGGAGGTCACGTCAAAGAACTATATGGACGTGAGCTTCTGCGGCAGGAAAAACAGGTTTTACTACTTTGGCGGCAGGGACGAAGGCTCGCCCTCTCTTATCCAGGGCGTGACCCTTGCGGGGGTGCTTCTTGACGAGGCGGCTCTTATGCCCAGAAGCTTTATAGAGCAGGCTGTGGCAAGGTGTTCGGTGGCGGGGAGCAAGCTGTGGTTCAACTGCAATCCTGACAATCCTTACCACTGGTTCAAGAAAGAGTGGATAGACAAGGCGGAGGAAAAACGACTTATCTACAGACATTTTGTGCTGGAGGACAATCCGACCCTTGACCGGGCGGTGATAGAACGCTATCACAGGATATATACGGGGACGTTTTATGAGCGTTTTGTGCTTGGCAAATGGACGGCGGCAGAGGGGCTTGTTTACCCTATGTTCGACGAGGAGAAAAACGTCTTTGAGGGGGATATACAGTGCGAGCGGTATGTAATAAGCTGTGATTACGGCACTGTAAATCCTTCAAGCTTCGGGCTTTGGGGCGAGAGTGGCGGAGTATGGTACAGACTCAGGGAGTATTACTATGATTCTCGCCGTGAAGGTATGCAGAAAACTGACGAGGAGCATTACAAGGGGCTTGAAGAGCTTGCCGACGGGCTTTGCATCGAAAAGGTCATTTGCGACCCCTCGGCGGCTTCGTTCATACAGTGCATACGCAGGCATGGAAAATTCACTGTTCAGCCTGCAAAGAACGACGTTGTTTCGGGTGTCAGGCTTGTGTCGGACTGCATAAAGGACGGCAGGATAAGGATAAACCGCAGGTGTCGTGATACGCTTCGTGAGATAAATCTTTACCGCTGGGACGATAAGGCAGGAAAGGACGCACCTGTGAAAGAGAACGATCACGCCATGGACGATATGAGATACTTTGCAGCAGAATGTCTGGGACGTGAAAAGGACGACTTTTTTGTACTGACAGTTGAGCATTAGTACAAAAAAACGTACATAAAGAAAGGAGAGAAAATGAGTATTTTCAGAAAGAAGGTCCGTGAATTTGTGCCGAACACGGCAGGCTCTGACAGAGAGTCGGGGTTTCATTACAGGCTTGCGCCTGAGGGGGTTTTTCAGCAGGAGCTTTATGACGCACTCAGGGCGAACGTTCCTGTTATCGACGCTTGTTTCGGCAAGATAATAAGGCTCACAGGGGGCTTTAAGGTTACGGCTTGCGACGAGAGGGCGCAGGTGGAGCTTGACAGGTTTTGCAGAGAGGTTTCCGTGGGGGTGTCGGGAAAGTCCATTTACACTTTTGCGGATATGTATCTGGATTCACTGCTTACATATGGCAAGGCGATAGGCAGGATATATGCAGATCACAGGACAGGCAAGGTCAAGGGGATATATGTTGGCGACCCGACTTTGTACAGAGTGCGTGAGGGCAGGAACGCTTTTGAAAAACGTATTTTTTACATGGGAAGCGGTGAGGAGATACCGGTAAGAAGTCCTGAAAAACTGCTTTACACGGCGCTCAATCCTAGTCCTAAGCACCCTGACGGAGTGTCTATACTCCGTGGATTGCCTGCGCTGAGCGAGATACTTATGCGAATTTACGAGTGCATGGGGCAGAACTTCGACAGGGTAGGAAATGTACGATATGCGGTGACTTATCACCCTGAGGGGGAGAGCGACAGGGCGAGAGCCAAGGAGCGTGCAGAGCAGATAGCTCAGGAATGGAGCAGAGGCATGAGGGCTTCACGAAACGGCTCGGTGCAGGATTTTGTAGCTGTGGGCGATGTGGACATAAAGGTCATAGGCGCTGACAATCAGATGATAGACACGGAGATACCTGTCAGACAGCTTATGGAACAGCTTGTAGCGAAGCTTTCAATACCACCGTTTTTGCTTGGGCTGAACTGGTCAACCACTGAGCGAATGTCTGCACAGCAATCGGATATCCTCACAAGCGAGCTTGAATATTACCGCAGACTGCTTGAACCTATACTCAGAGAGATATGCGAGGCGTTTTTAAGGCTTAACGGATATGCTTGTGGGGTGGAGATAGAGTGGGACAACATAAATCTTCAGGACGAGGAAGCGTTGGCGAAGTCAAGGCTTTACAATGCGCAGGCTAAGGCGGCGGAGCTTGAAAACGAAAGGGTAGAGAACGAGAGAAAAAAGGAGGAAATGCAATGAGCGAAACAGTATCAGGCGAGGAGCTTGAAAAGATAAACGGCTATGCGAGAGAGCCGCTCACGGAGGACAAGGTCTTTGTTTTCAGGGTGGCGCTTTGTGACAATGACATTGACAGAGATGGTGAAAAGTTTTCATCAGGCGCTTTGGAGAAGCTTGCGGAGCTTTTTAAGGGCAGAACGGGTATTTTCGACCATGACCCTAAAAGCTCAAAGCAGACTGCCAGAATATTCGACACTTGGGTGGAAACTCTGCCTGAGAAAACTACGACAGACGGAGAGGTCTACCGCAGGCTTATGGCAAAGGCTTACATGGTGCGAACTGCTTCTAACGGCGACCTTATAAGCGAGATCCAGGGCGGAATAAAGAAAGAGGTATCCGTTAGCTGCACCATGAAAAAGAAGCTTTGCTCTGTATGCGGAGCGGATATGTACAAGGGCGGCTGTGACCATGAAAAGGGCGGTGAATACGGCGGTAAGCTGTGTTATCACATTCTTGACGAGCCGCTTGACGCTTACGAGTGGTCGTTCGTGGCAGTGCCTGCACAGGTGAATGCAGGGGTAACGAAGCGTTTTGCCTTAAGGGAGAAACAGGAAAGCACCGACAAGAGCTATGAGCTTGCCCTTGCGAGGGAAGCTTTTGAAAAGGACGTTTTAAGGCTCAGCTATTTCTGCAAGCCTTTTATGAGTGCAAAGCGTGTGAAAGAACTTGCGGAGCTTATGACAGTTACGGAGCTTATTGACTTCCGTGGCAGGCTTGAAAAGCAGGCGGCTGAGAATGAGGAGGTCTACAAAGCCGAAAGGGAGAGCTTTATCACGGGTGATTACAAGATGTAATGGACAGATGTGAAAGGGGGCGATGACGATGTGGAGATATTGGGCTTAAATGCCTAATGGGACTATATTGCTCACCTGCAAACAGACGAAAATGCGTAAACATTCGTAGGGGCGAACAGTGTTCGCCCGTTATCTGAAAAGGTTTTATGCAGGCTGAGTTTACAATGCGATACACAAAAAACAAGTACAAAAAATCGGACAACTTTAATTATCGAAAAGGAGAAAATAATATGTACAACAATATCAAACTTGAAAAGGGACTTTATTCTATCACAGGCAAGACATTCACACAGGCGCTGGCTGAGCTTGATCCTGACGCAAACTATGAGAACACCGAGCTTAAAGGTCTTGACGCTTTTGAAAGACAGCTCAAGCGTTTTGACATCAAGGTAAAGGGTGCAAATTCTGACAGGGTGGAGAAATTTTTCATTTCCACTGAGTCGGCAGTGCTTTTCCCTGAGTACATAAGACGCACTGTCAAGCAGGGCATGGACGAGGCTTCTATCATGGGCAAGGTAGCGGCGGCTGTTTCATACACTGACGGAGTGGATTTCAGAGGTCTGAACGTTACAAAGTCAGGTTCAACTGACGTTGTGGCAGAGGGTGGAAATGTGCCTATGACAACTGTCAGACTTAGCACCTCCAGTAAGACTCTTACAAAGTTTGCAAGACGTCTTAACTGTTCTTTTGAGTCTGTAAGGAAGCAGAAGCTTGAGGCTTTCGGCGTGGTGCTGAGAAACCTTGGAGCGACCATAAGCAGAGATGTGAACAGTCTTGCCATGACTGAGATAACAAGAGGTATTACAGCTCAGACACTTATTGGCAGTGAGCTTACTTACGCTGATCTGGCGGCTTTTTGGGCTTCCATGGGCGAGTTTAACATGACGACCATGATCTGTACTCCTGATGTTATGGCTAAGATCCTTGCTATGGACGAGATGAAATACTGCATTGGCGACTATATGGCAGGCGGCACAGTTCAGACGCCATACGGTGTAACGCTTGTAAAATGCCCTCAGCTCACAGGCGGTATTGCGGTGGGCATCGACCAGAGCAGTGCGGTTGAAATGGTGCTTGGAGGAGATGTTATCGTGGACTACGATAAGCTTCTTACTAATCAGTGCAACGAGATCGTTTGCTCAGTGCTTGCAGGTTTCTCTGTACTTACGAGTGGTGCTGTAAAGACGCTGAAAACTACAAAGTAAGCTGAGAGGATAATGAAAAAAAGGGACGGTGGGCGGGTTTTTTTGAAAGGAGCAGGAAAATGGCAATAAGCAAAGACAATGTAAAGAGCAATTTCATGGAGCTAAGCGGACTTGACAGCACGTCGGCTGAGGTGTATGCAGGGCTTATAACGGTGTGTGCTGACGAAATGGAAAAGGCTGTTGACCAGGAGCGAATGGTCGCTGAGGGCGGGACGGCTATATGCGAATTTGCGGCGGCAGCGGAGGTCTTTTACAGATTTATTTGTCTGAAAGCCGCTGAATACAAGGTCATGTTTACGGCACAGGGCAAGGCGGTGGAGGCTTTTGACGAGGAGAACAGGATAAAGGCGGCAAGAGAGCTTCGTGACAGCGCAGTTTCAAGGGCGGAAAGATTTTTCTCAAAGGACGGCTTTGTATTCAATGCCGTTATCCCATATTAGGAAGGAGGACGAGCCATGACAGTCTGGACAGAAATGGCGGCAGAGATAAAAAAGATACTTGACGGAGCAGGCTTTACTGCAATGGGTGAATACACTTCAGCTGACAGTCTATTGCACAGTGGAGAAGCAATTGGCTTCTATGGACTTAAAGGCTATGATGTGGTCGATGAAGTCATTGGGCAGGGCGGCAAAAAGCTTTACACTGAGTATATATGTCATATCGACCTGCGGCTCATGGGCAAGGCAGGAAAATACGATGACATGGAGGAGCTTCAGGGAAAGTGTGAAAGCGTTATGGCGGAGCTTGCAAAAAGCGAGGTTCTGAATGTAAAGAGCGCAAAGCTTGGAGGCGCAGTTCAAACTTTGCCCCTTCACAGGCTCGAAAGGCAGGCAGAGCTTAGTATCGGCATTTGCAGTGAGGAGGATATAAGTGAGTAAAAAGGGAAAGATAAAGCTTGACATAGGCACACGGTCATTTTACATGGACGGAGTTAAGCGAAGCGGAGGTTACATTCAGGAGGAAACAAAGGCTGTGAATGGTATTTTGCGAAATATCTCAGGCAAGGCGGCGGAGATATTTCAGTTCAGCGGCAGGATCGCTCCGTCGGACAAGGCTTACGCTTGGGCGGCACTAAGCGAGAACGGAGGAAAGGCGATCAATTTCACGGCAGACGGGGTCTTATACAGCGGATACATACTTTCAGAGATAGAAATGGATTTTCAGCCTGACAGGATGATCGGAAGCCTTATGATAAAGCTTAGGGGGGCGGAATAATGGCGAAGATATACATTAGGTTCGAAATTATTGGCAGCGGTAATTTGGACTATAGAAACATTGTTTCAGCAAGGCTTGTGAAAGACCGCTATACGCCATACAGTGAACTTAGAGCGTCTGTCGTTCTGAATAACAGCATAAATCTTAACAATATCAGGCGTGTGGCACTTTATATAGGCAGCAGGCGTATGCACTACGGTCCTGCGGATTACATCAGAACAAGGGTGAGAGGCGGAAAAACTGTTCTTGAACTTATAAGCCGTGGGATAACACTTATGCTGGGGCAGAACGAGCCTGAACCTGGGGTATGGTCTAAGGTGAGTTTGACGGATATTATGAAGAGCTACAGCCCCTCAAGTGAGATAACATACGAGAGTGGAACTGACACTGTGAACTATGTGAACATCAAAGAGAAGTCTACACTGTGGGAGGCTATCGGCGTATACGCGGTCAAGGCTTACGGCAGGCGTGCATATATCAGAGGGGACAGGCAGGTCAATGTGTCGCTGAGTATCCTTTCGGTGAATATCGGTACCCAGCGTATTATTGAATACGGCAAACAGCTTGATACGAGATCGTTGCTGTCGAAGATATATATGAAAAACGTGGACGGGGAGTATGGATATAGCTTTTCAAGCGGTAAAACTATACCACATGGTATCACGAGGGAGAAGTATTATGGTCTTGATAAGCAGTGGCTCAATAATGTAGTTGTCGGGCTTAAAGATAGGATAGAGTTTGCAGAGAGGGAGTATTTGGTGGAGCATATCACATATGAGGGGTATTGCGGCGAGGATATCACGGATAAAATAATTTGTAATGGATATGGCGTAAATGGAAAAAGAGTGAGCAGAATGGAGATAACGGTCAATAGCAAAGGTATGCAAACGAAGCTTTTATGTGAATAGGCAAGAGAAGTAAGGAATGAATAGAAAAAAAAAACAGCGTACAGAAAAACTGTACGCTGTTTGAAGCTTCGTATTAACCCTTTACGCTTCCCAGAGCAACACCACGAATGATGAACTTTGAAAGACAAAGGTAAACAATTACTACAGGGAGGATAGCAAGTACGATGTACAAGCTGAACATTCCCACGTCCTTCTCCTGTGGTCCTGCATAACGCATTGCGTTGAGTACCAGAGGGATTGTGTACTTACTCTTTGATGTAAGAATAAGTCTTGGCATAAAGTAGTTGTTCCAGTTTGTTACGAATGTAAAGATGATCTGAACTGCGAATGCAGGCTTGAGGATTGGAGTAACGATCTTGTTGAAGGTCTTGAACTCTCCGCAGCCGTCGATACGGGCGGCTTCTACGATCTCAAGCGGAAGTGCAGACGCCATATACTGCTTCATGAAGTAGTATGTAGCTGGTGCTGCGACAGCAGGAATGATCAGCGGAATATAAGTATCTGTCCAGCCAAGTTTGTTCATGAACTGGTAGAAACCGATAGCTGAAGCCTGTGTTGGAACCATCATTACGATGAGAATGAACATATCTGCGAACTTTCTCAGCTTGAACTGGTAAACGTGTGTTGCATATGCTGTCAGTGCTGAGAAGTATACGCTGAGCAATGAAGCACAAGCTGATATGAACAGTGAGTTAGCCAGTGAACGCCATACGCTTCCGTATGCTACGGCTGTTGAACCGCTGAAAAGGTTCTTGAAGTTTGTTGCGAGGAAGTGGTCAGGATACCATCTGATACCTGCCTGTGATCTGCCTCGTGTTGCGTTGATTATCAAAAGATAGAATGGGAAAAGTGAAACAACGACCAAAAGAACAAGGACAACATAAGCTATTATCCTATGTATGATAAGACCAGTACTATTTGTCTTTTCACCAACTATTTCAGTACTTCTTGGCATTTCAGCTTACCCCCTTTTCTTCTTTTTCTTCTTTCCGTCATGGTCAGCAGACGCAAACATAAGCGCAAGTCCGATAATAGCGGAAACGATAAAGATTATTACGCAGAGTGCAGACGCCTTACCGATGTCGCCCTGCTTATTTGCCTGGATTATCATTACGACGGTCTTAAGTTTTCCGTTAGGGCTACCCATATCCTTTGTGAGGAGGGCAGGTACGTCGTACATCTGAAGTCCACCGATGAGTGATGTTACAAGAACATATGACATGATAGGCTTGATGAGCGGAATTGTGATCTTCCAGAATGTCTGGCTGGAAGTTGCACCGTCGATCTGTGCTGACTCATAGAGTGATGTATCAACACCCATGATAGCAGCCATAAGAAGAATTGTTGTATTACCATACCAAAGTATGAAGTTGATGAGTCCAACTACACCTCTTGATCCCCAAACGCTTTCAAGGAGCGGTACCTTGATAAGATCATAGATAGCGCCGCCTCTGCTGAACAAGCTGTAGAACAGAAATGCAAAAGCAGATGCCATGATTACGTTTGGAAGATAGATAACAGCCTTGAAGAATCCCTGAGCCTTTATCTTAAGACGAAGGTCAGTGAACCATACTGCAAGGATAAGAGAGATAACGATCTGTGGGATAAATCCTACGATCCACATGATGATAGTGTTCCAGAAAGACTGGAGAAGGTCACTTCCTGATGTGAATATAGTTGAATAGTTATCGAAACCGCAGAATGTTGGTGTTACTTCGACAGCCTGTCTTGTCCAACCACCGCCGATAGAGCCCTGATCCTTAACATAGTCCGTAAAGCTGTAATAGAAAGTCTGGAACAGAGGATATAGTGAGAAGATGATGTAAACTACAAAGAATGGGATAAGGAAAATATATCCCCACTTGGCATAGCTTATGCTTTTTCTCTTCATATAAGTATACCTATTCCTTTCGTGAGATTAATAAATAATAGGGGGGGATATCCTCCACCCCCTATATTTAATTAGATACTGTTTTTTTATACGATTAGAAATCGCAAGTAAGGTTACCATAGAGGTCTGTGATGTTCTTCTTGAAGTTCTCAAGAGCAGCCTCATATGAATCAACTGTGCCAAGGAAGTAGTCCTTCATAGCACCCTGGAATTTCTCGTTGCAGCCCTGGTCATAAGCAGAAAGCTTGTTCTCGAGGGAGATCTTATCAGCAGCTTCTGTAAGAAGTGCAAGGTGATCCTGTCCGCCGAGGAATGCGTTTGTATAACCGCCGTCGATAAGCTCCTTGATAGCAGCCTTGTTGTTTGTGTAGTCCTGCTCGCCCTCAGTGATAGCCTTAGCTACGTCCTTGTTGCAAGTCATAACCTTCATGATATCAGCAACGATATCCTGGTTATCGGAGTCGATAGCGCCGCAGATCCATGTACCGCCCCAGTAGTAAGCCTGTGGGCCTGAGCAAGCCTTCCAGAGACCATAACCGCCGTTGCCTTCCTTAGCGTTTGAACCATCAGCCTTGATCTCTTCGTCAACTGTGTTTGGAAGAAGTGTGAAAGGAATGCCCCATGTTGAGAAGAAGTAGCCGAATACGCCACCGTCGATCTTCTGGCCAGCAGCCCAAGCATCGTCCCAAAGGGAAGTCTTGTTGTTGTAGCCCTTGTCTGTGTATTCCTTAGTCTGGTCAGCCCAAGCCTTGATCTGTGGGTCAATTGTGATCTTGTTGTCTGTTACCCATGGGCTAGACATATTGTTTGAGAAGCATCTGTATGTATCATCGAAACCAGATACCATCTTGTAGCCCTTGTCAGCCATCTTCTGAGCTGTTGCTGTGAATGTATCCCAATCCTTAACAGCTTCCTGAACCTTCTCTGGATCGCTTGTGCCGAGAACGTCCTCAGCGATCTTTGTGTTGTAGAGGAACAGACCTGGAGTTGCCTGCCATGATACACCCTTCAGCTCGCCTGTCTTTGTATCTGTTGCAACGTCCTTTGTGTACTGATACATCTGTGACATATCGTCGTCTGTGATGCCGAGGTCCTGAATAGAAAGTGCAACGTCGCCGTTAGCATACTTCAGAGCGTAGTCAGCTTCCATAAGGAACATATCTACCTTCTCTGTGCTGTCCTGCTGACCCTTAAGAGCCTCGTCCAGCTTTGTCTGGTAAGCGTTACCTTCGTTTTCAACCTGTACCCAGTTCAGCTTAACGCCGTTGATTGTTGCGATCTCCTTAGAACCATCAGCAAGCTCGTTGTATGTAAGCTCGTTTGATGTGCCCTGTGGATAGTACTTATCAAGTCTTGACTTGAACTCTGTGTTCCAGCAGTAAATTGTAAGAGTCTTCTTTGAATCCTCTGATGAGTCTACACCGTGGAGTTCAGCTGTGTTTACTCTGTCTGCGTCCTTGTTGATACCTGTGCCGTCGCCAGCCTTTGATGTGCTGCCGCCATTCTTGTCAGATGTTGAAGATGAATCTGTGCTGCCGCAAGCTGTGAACATTGAAGCTGCCAGACAGAGGCTCAATGAACCTGCAAGTACTTTCTTAAGATTTGCCATAATAATTTTCCTCCTTAAAATCGCATTAGTTTATTTGATTTGCTCCGCAGCATTTCTGCGGAAAATTAATGCCTTGAATTAATTGATGTCGCTTACCGAACCGCCTTCCAGCAGCTTTCCGTCGACTGTTATCACCTCTTTAAAGGTGGTCTGTGGGTTTTCTATCAGTGATACCAGCTGTTTTGCGGCTGTTACACCGATAAGGTCTGTGTCCTGAAGATAAGTCGTAAGCTTTGGAGAGAGAAGCTGTGAATAAGCTATTCCGTCGTAGCCCACTATCGAGATATCCTCCGGTACTGAAAGACCCATTTCCTTGACTGCATTGAAAGCTCCCATTGCTGAATAATCATCGGGCATGAAAACGCAGGTCGGTTTGTTCTCTCTGCTAAGAAGTTCTTTTGTCAGCTTATAAGTCAGATCAGGGTTGTGATAATCACCGTTAAGTATCCAATCGGGATCAACTGAAATTCCTCTTGTCATACAAGCTTTATAGAAGCCTGCCAGACGTCTTTCGGCTACTGCCGATCTGTTGCCCTGGATAAAAGCGATCTTCCTATGCCCCATCTTCGTCACATAGTTGATAAGCTCTTCCATACCTTTTTCATTATTGGACATGATCGCTGTTCTGCAATCGAAGATGTGGTCGATCGTGACCACTGGTATATCTCCGTTTATCACCTCGTACACGTCCTGCGACGTAAAATCCGTACAGGCAATGATAACACCGTCAACATTGCGGTATTTGCAATGTTCGTATGTAGACATTTTCTGCTTGCCCACATCTCTATTTATAAAGGTTATATCATATCCTGCTGCTTCAGCCGTAGTCTTAAAGCTGTCAAGCACCTTTGCGAAAAACTCATGGGTAAGACCGCTTCCTGCTTCGTCGAGATACATGACCCCGAGATTATAGGTCCTGTTGGTCTTTAAAGCTCTTGCCTGAGAATTTGGGAAGTAGCCCATTTCTTTGGCGGCTTTCATAAGTCTTTCTCTTGTTGCCTCGCTTACGTCCTTATGGCCGTTGAGGGCTTTGCTTACGGTTGCGACGGATACTCCGCAACGAACGGAAATGTCTTTTAAGGAAACCAATGATATTTCCGCCTTTCCGTAGATTTTAAACGTTTACGCTTGATGTTTTCCGTGAAAACTTATTTCAAACGTTTCCGTTAATAAAAATATACAATATTCTCGGCATAATTTCAAGTCTTTTTTCACATTTTTATGCCCTCTGTAATAAATTATGGAGGTTTAGCCAATTTTTCAACTTTACTTTTGTGCATTTTAACAATGCCATTTGGATAATTGTAATCGATTTGTTACAAAGAAACTGACAGGCTAATCAAAAAGCTGCGAAAATGCACTGCGTTTTCTGAGGGGTATATGAAACCAGGCTGTGTGGTATGTGAAAAATGTATATAAACATTTCTTTTGTGTACAATTATGTTATGTGAAATTACAAAAACCATTAAAGAACTTTATTCATTAAACGTTTTCGAATAATAATTGTTGAAAAGTGTGTTGTGACATATGATATAGTTAAAATATTGTCTTGATATGAAAATATGATAGTCATTTGATCGGAAAAGTTGGAATATTCGGTGTTTGCGAAGATATTTTGAAACGTTTAAGCATATTTCAGCGTTTTTTTATTGTGCAAAATAACGATGTAGAAAGAAAACGTATTTATTTCATACATTATACTCACAAGCTACATATGATATGACTATTTGATAGGGATTTTGCAAAGCTTTGAAAAAAATCTTGAATTGATGTTGACAAATGTGTGGTTTTGGTGTATAATACTTAGGTCTGATGTGCTGATATGGCTCAGTTGGTAGAGCAGCTCATTTGCTGAGCAAGCGACCGCTGCCAGAGGCAGATGAAGGGAGCTTGCGAAGGGAAGAAATAAGGAGAATTGCGACAGCGACAGCCGAGCAAGGCGACTATATTTCTGACCGTATATGAGCAGGTCGTGGGTTGTTGATAAAGCGACACGGCGGCGGATCAAATAAGCTAACAGAAAAATTTAATATATGCTGGAATAGCTCAGTTGGTAGAGCAGCTCATTCGTAATGAGCAGGTCGCGTGTTCAAGTCACGTTTCCAGCTCCATAGAACCCTTCTAGACATTAGGAGGGTTTTGTCATATTATGCATAAACTTTTTTAGTTTCTCAAAGGCCCAGGCTAAAAGCAAAGTAAGCGTAAAATAAATCCACGACTTCCAAACAATTGAATTTTGGCGTATAATAAAGTCCAAGCAACTCTATAGAGTGTGTAGGATCAAATTAGACACAGGAGGAAAAGAACATGTCGGAAGCTCCGTGAGAAATGTGTAGCATCAGCGCAAGGCAAAGCGTACACATGATGAATGGATGAGTAACCTGCCCACTGAAAAACACTTGACCAGGTTGTTCTCAAAACCGAATGACACAATTTTTTGCCATGGAAAAACTAATACGCTCTTAACCTCGCTGTGTTTTTCGGCGAGGTCTTTTTCTGCTGTAAATAAACGCGGGTTATTTTACGCTTACGGTTTGAGTCCGACTATCAGCTTTTGGACTTCGGGATTTTGATTCCGAAGTCTTTTTTTGAAAATAAAACAATAATTCTCTGTAATAATTAGAAAATATATAAAACTGATTATGCAAAACATTAAATTAAATGTGTCGCTTATTGTCGTAAATAATCGAATAATGTAGAACATTTGTTTAAAAATTACAATATTCTTAATTTAATTAACTTAAAATTAGTGTAAGTTCTGAAATTTAGAATTTAAATATATTTTTTATAAATATTGTTGATTTTTGGTTGTTAATATTATACAATTATTAACAAGAGGTTTGTTTTAACTTAACAAGTTTCATTAATAAAATAACGGACGTAAAAGAAATGTTTAAAACAAAAACAAAGTCACGGCTCAAGCGAACGCTATCCGGAGTACTGGCTTTAGCTATGACAGCGAGTGTGGCAGCTGTCAT
>NZ_JBCOMH010000009.1:76897-139298 GCF_040924265.1 Ruminococcus sp. RTP21198st1_G1_RTP21198_201120 | reverse complement strand
CCATTCTTCTTTATGAACTCTTGAAGCAGACCTAATTTCAGTCAATTCCGAGAACTTACGCTGTTCCCAAGCGTCAGTAAATTTGTTTGCAATTATTCATTCAATTAATAAAACCAGTTAAAAACGGCTATAAGCCGAAATAATAGGAGGTATAAAATGTTAAAGTCAATCACCAAGGACGCCTTATTCCATGAATATTATGCACAGTGGATAAGAGTTTACAAGGAGGGAGCAATACGCAAGGTCACGATGGACAAGTATCTTATGACGCAGTCCTGGCTTAAGCGTTTAGCACCCGATTTAAAGGTGCATGAACTCTCGAGAATCACATATCAGCAGTTGATAAATGATTATGCGGTTTACCACGAGAAACAGACTACGATGGATTTTCATCATCAGCTGAAATGTGCAATACTTGACGCGGTGGATGAGGGTTTAATCGAGCGTGATCCGACGCGCAAAGTAATTATTAAAGGCAGACCGCCCAAAGCAAAGAAGGTAAAGTACCTTAATCAGTTTGAATTGCATACACTGCTTAACACTCTTAATCTTGAGCCTGAAATTAATTGGGACTGGTTTATTCTTCTTGTTGCCAAGACAGGAATGCGTTTTTCGGAAGCGCTTGCACTTACTCCCAAAGATTTTGATTTTCCGCGTCAGACACTATCTGTCAGCAAGACATGGAATTATAAAGGTGACGGCGGTTTTCTGCCTACCAAAAATCAGTCATCCGTACGTAAGATACAGATGGACTGGATGACGGTAATTCAGTTCTCTAGATTGGTTAAGAAGTTGCCCGGAGACGAACCGATATTTGTCAAATGCGGCTCGAAAATATACAATTCAACAGTCAATGACATTTTGGAAAGACACTGTAAAAAAGCTAATGTACCTGTTATTTCGGTACACGGACTTCGTCATACCCACGCCTCGCTTTTACTTTTTGCGGGCGTTTCAATCGCAAGTGTAGCAAGACGACTTGGTCACGCAAGCATGACAACAACACAGAAAACGTATTTACATATCATACAAGAGCTCGAAAGCAAGGATATTGACCTTGTGATGAGATCACTTTCTGAACTGTCATAACAAACAAAAAGGCGGATGTTTAGTCCGCCTTTTGCTATGGATATGCCTATGAAGTACTACATCCTTCTCGCCACATAACAATGCCGAGGCGGCTCGCTCTTGTCAATCTCGCACACAAGCTTGCCCTCGTCGCATAGCTTTTAATTAAAAATTAACCGCCTGCTGTCATTACGCATACGGTACTCTTCCTGGTAGAAATGCACCACTTTCAACCACTTGTTTGCCACTTATTTGTGCTAAAAATCACCGAAATCGGCTTAAAATCACTACAATTGCATTGCTCAAAAACGTCGCAAAATCGAAGTATTTTTCTGCAAAATAAGTATGTAAATCCGAAGCTCCGACTTCAGATTTTTTGCTGTTATGAGCCGCTATTGAACTTCAAAGCGTTTGCAACAGCATCGCAAGCTTTGACCTGATACTCCTGAAACATATGACTGTAGACAGAAAGCGTTGTCGTCTTGCCAAATAGTAACACACTTTCATATGCTGGGTAAATAACGTAAATACGCCTTTAAATAGGCTTCTTTTATCTTTCAGAGGTTCGTCGAGCAGCTTGTAGTAGATGTAGATTTCACGAGGCTGCCCCTCCACATAGGCATCAAGGGTGATATACTCGATCAGCTCCAGGCACATCTCACGGGTAAGCTCATGCAAACGAAATCTGCCCTCTGTGAACTTCTTGGTGTCAACGGAATACTACTCCTCGTGGTGCTTCGCCTTTCGTACAAGAAAATAGCCAATCCAATCAATGACCCATGGATGAGCTATGATCTTACCGACAATCTCGATATGAACCTTGTTCCGAGAGAGAAGGCAGAGGGCAGCGGAGAGTATCTTATTGCCGAATATTACCACGCCAAGCGACTGCAATCGCTTCTGAAAGTTGATTTTTTCAAAGGTCTTATGGTCGGGCATCAGATACGCAGGTGTCTGAACTGCAACAGATTTTTTATTGTGAACGGCGGCTATAAGACAAAATACTGCGATATGCCTTCGCCTGAAAATCCAAACAGAACGTGCAATCAGATGGATTTTGCCAAGAAAAAGCCCAAAGAGAAAAATGCCGAGAAGCGAACACTTTTGGCTAAATCAGAGAAACTTTACCATTCCGCTATGACCTCACCGGAATTTACAAACGATGAATTTGAACAACAGTTAAGCTCTGCGAGTTTGTACAGGTTATGTGGCATGGAACCTCCAAGGAAAGGACGATCGGGTCAGGCTGACGATAGGCGCACCTGCAAGCAGGGCAAGGATATTACCCGTTATGAGTATTCCGATTGGCTGAAGAATTTACATGTGGCTAAGTCTGAGTTTTCTGTATCTTTACGCTTGAAATATTTAACTTTTAGTGATATACTTGTTATATACTAACAAATGAAGTTAAAGGGGTGATATTATGTTAGCCATTTGTCTGGCATTGATAAACGATGATGAAGATAAAAAAAGTTTTGAACAACTAGTAAAAAAGTTTGAAAAAAAGCTATATACCGAGTCGTTTAAGATTTTAAGATCACATGAATTAGCGGAAGAAGCTGTATGGGAAACATTTTATAGAATAGCCGATAATTTTCATAAAATTCACAATTTACCCGTGTACAAAATGGAAGCTTACTTGATTATAACTATTAGAAACGCTTCTTATAGACTTTATAACAAAGAAAAAAAGCATTTCTACAATGACATTCATGAAGAAATGAGAGATATTCCTTCCGCCGATGAATTTAACGATTATAATGTTGCCGATTTATCTAAGGCAATCAGCGAACTGGAAGAAAAATACAAAGTCGCAATTACATATTTTTATTATTACGGACACAATGCCGATGAAACCGCCAAACTTATGGGAGTTTCACGGAACGCTGTATATAAATATCTGAGAAAGGCTGAACAGATTTTGTTTGAAAAATTACGAGGTGATATTAGTGAATGAAAATACAGCATTGTATAGAGCTATCGAACAAGCGGTAATACTGCCGTGTGCAGGAGAAATGGAATCTATCGCAGATGTCGAATGTGATTTTTCAGAGACTTACAAAAAGAAAGTAAACAGGCTGATAAAGGACAGAAGCAGACCGTATTATCCTTTGATAAAAACAACTCTGAGGAAGACTATTTTTATTATAGCGGCAGTTTTAATGATGAGTACAATTACAGTTGCCGCTGTTCCACAGTTAAGAGAATGGTTCGTAGGTTTGTTTGTCTCGCAAAATGAAAATAACGCTGATGTGCATGCTGTTCAAGGAGCTATTCCCGCAGATGATATGAACGATGAATTTATCTATTATGAGCCGACGTTTATTCCAAAAGGATTTGTAGAAGAAAGCAGAATTAAGGATATTGCACATTTAGGCATTGATTATCGTTTCAAAAATAAAATCATTTTTTATTCTCAAAGTCCATTAACGGCAACCCATAATATTGATACTGAAAATAGGAAAACAGAATATGTTACCGTATCAGGCTGTGAAGCGTTTTTATCCTATGATGACAACTCATCTATCATTGTTTGGAATGATGGAAATTATGTATATTCCATAAACGGAGATTTGTGCAAAAATGACATAATTGAAATGGCAAATTCGGTTAATCCTACAAAATAAAATATTTTTTACGAAAAGTGTGTACAAATTTACTCAAACTTGTATCTCAGTATATAAAGGGAACAAAATTTTGAGGAAAGGAGTGCACATTTTTTATGAAGAAAATGATTTCTGCGATAATGGCTATATGCATTATGATGTGTTCGCTTAGTATGAGTGTTTCGGCGAATAGCGTAATCGATTATGTAGAACCGGGTATAGAATTAATGTATCTGTACACAGACAATGTTAGTACAAGTGTATATCGTTCAGGCTCAAATATAGCTTATAAATGTGATGCTAAGGGCAAATCCACAGCAACAAAGATAAGCATTTATCTGTATCTACAGGAATATTCAAACGGTGCTTGGAGTAATGTTGATGTTGTTACAAAAGCAGTGAACGGACGCAGCGCATACGTCAGCGATACCTATTCATCGGCGGTATCAGGAAGAAAATATCGTACTGAAGCTCATGTATATGTTTACAGCGGAAGTAAATACGAGTATCTGGAAGTCAACAGCGGAACGTTGATTTTCTGATACATAACTGGTGTAATAAAAATAGAAAGGTTTGGTGAATCCAATGAAGATGTGAATATTTATTTTGCACAATTATTCATTGCAATAATTGTGTGATATGATGAAATTAAAATACTCTGCAACAAAACTTAAAGAAAATTACACTTATATTGAGAAAGGACGTTTAATATGAAAAAGATCGTTAAGAGAATTGCAGCTATGGGTGCTGCTGTTATGATGATGGCATCGATGTCGGCTATAGGTGTAAACGCTTATGGTACAGCTTCGTTCAGCAATGAACTTGCACATTCTGACGACTATAACCCTATTACAACTACATCAGGCTATTCAATTGACTATGCGTATGGTGTATGGGCAACATCAATTTCAAGCGTAAGCGGCTATAGCAAAGGAACACCCCGATTTAAGGTTAAGACGGGGGGCTATTCCGATTATGTTGATGTATATAACACTAACCAGTTATATTCGTTTGATTCATCCATGTGCAGAGGTAATAAAACCTATTATGGATATGTTAAGAACAAGACTTCAGGCTGCAAATGCAAGGTGTCTGGTGAATTCAGGTTTATGTAAGGATAATACATCGGAGGAGAAGTGAATCTTCTCCTCTATGTATTAATATAAACCTACGGAGGCAAATATATGATCAAAAGTATACTTACCCAAACAAAAATAATGCTTAACAAAAAGGGCTTTATGTTCGGCTTTTCGGCAATGATGATGATATGTCTCTTAGAGGTTGTTTTCAGTTCATACGGTGTTACCGCCCTACGAATGGAAGGAGACGGCTTTCCCGGGAACGACCCATCGTCGGTCATAACTTCCTTTGAAGCATTTATCCTCTGTGTACCCTCAGGACTGCTCAGCTATCTTGAGCTGCTGTTCCCATTCCTGTGTGCTTTGCCCTTTTCTTTTTCGATACTTACCGACAAGGCAGCCAACACGGATACTCTGTTGTGTGCCTACTGCGGTAAACGAAGGTACATCATATCAAAGATCACAGCTGCATTTATCGGCTCATTTCTGATATTTTTCGTTCCGCTGATGATAAACGGCTGTCTTAATTATCTCATCTTCGATAATTCCATGGGAGCAAATCTATTCAACCCGAACTGGCGTTTTAACGGCTTCGGCGTTATGCGTGCCACAGACTACCCCAATGCTCCCTTTGGAGAACTGCTGGCGGCTGCGCCCTTTCTGTACAGTATGCTTCATGCTTTTATGTTTTCTCTGATGTCGGGAGTGTTCGGGGTGCTTGCTCTTGCCTGTTCGGTGTTTTGCAGAAGGAACAAAGTGCTGACCTTCGGGGTCGGATTTCTTATCATAAACATAATGCAGTTCCTTGAAAACTACAGCATGAATGATGATATAGATAAAAAATATACCGCACTCGATCCATTCAAATATGTTACTTACTATTACTGTGACGGCAGGAGTGGAGTGAACTATTTAGCGTTTTTCATTGCTATGGGTGCGGTGATAGTCGTGAGTTCGGCTCTGCTGCTTTTCTGTGGCAGAAAAGACTATATCTAGGGAGTGAGAGAATGAAGAAAATGCTTCTAATGATCGCATCTATTGTCCCATTGTCACTGATATTCAACGGTCGTAATTTTTTCAACATTCTCGCAGAGCGCAGTCTGGGAGAATACGATGAGAGTTTTGATCTTTTGTTTATCGGAAACGCTTTCGGTTTTACAGCACTTCGTGATGCAAGCCTGCCCTTTATGCTGTACACATTGACTGTGGCTGTTGTCTATCTTTTTATGTTCGGACATACCATGTCTGATAACCTGAACGTCAGCGATATTTATGTTTTTATCCGAGAGAACAAGAGAACAAAATGGTTCGTCAAAAACTCGGCTCGTATATATTTGCAGAGCGCTGTTATAGTCCTTGTCAACGTGGTTGTGATATGGTTAATGACTGCCAAAATGGGCGTTGCAAATCAGCCCGGGGATATAGGAAAAATAGTTGGGATAACCATGATGATGATACTGTACATTTGGATACTTATTACCACCACAAATCTTTTCTCGGCATTGTTCGGCAGTACTATCGGATTATCTGTCGGAGCGGCAGCACATTATGCCTTTGTTATATCTGCAAGGTACGGCTTTGAGAATACCCTCATAAAAAACATAAACCCTTTGGCTGTCATTTTTAATATGTCAGAAAACAGGCGGAGCATTGTAACGTCAGTAATAGTAATGGGAGTGATCTTATTTGCGGTGTGTGTCATATTCTGCACCTATGTGAACAGATCTGATGTTAGCCTTAACAACAAAGAGATATTAGTGTGAGGGGATAGAAATGTCAACGATAACAGTTAAAAATGCAGTTAAAAAATTCAAAAACAGCACAGTGATCGACAATGTGTCTCTTACACTGGAGGGCGGAAATATCTACGGATTTGTAGGGCGAAACGGCAGCGGTAAGACCATGCTTTTCCGTGCGATATCGGGGCTTATACATCTTACAAGCGGCAGCATTGAGATAGACGGCAAGGTGCTGCACAAGGACATTGACGCTCTGCCCAGTGTGGGTATTGCTATTGAAAATGCAGGACTATTTCCGGACTTGTCGGGATATAAAAATCTGAAGCTGCTGGCAGGGATAAAAAAGAAGATAAGCAAAGACAAAATTCGTGAGACTATCTCGGAGGTAGGGCTTGATCCCGACGATAAGCGCCCGATCAGAAAATATTCCCTCGGTATGCGGCAGAGGATACTTATTGCACAGGCTATTATGGAGGAACCCGATGTGCTGCTCCTCGATGAACCTACAAATGGTCTTGATGACAGCGGTGTTGACGAAATCAGAAAGCTGATCTCTGCACAGGCAAAGCGAGGGGCAATAGTCTGTGTTGCAAGTCACAACAAGGAGGATATCGCCCTTCTGAGCGATAAGATATTCAGAGTTGACAATGGCGCTGTCCGGGAGGAATGATATGAAAGTATTTTTGACCTTACAGGCGGCTTTGATTGCAGTCACCCTTCTGCTTTGCTTACATGCAAGGGGCTTGTCAGAGGATGTAGGAATAACCCGCATGGACACTATCGAGAAGATACATAACAGCAATTGTGACTATATTGCTGTGATCCATGATACAGAGGAACTGTATGATCGCTTTTCTCAGTTTGACAGTGAGAATGCAGACTACGGCATTGGGCTTTACGGAACAGCCATATTTGTAGGAACTCCACAGGACAGCTTTTCCTTTTCAAAGGGCAGTACCTTCTGCACCCTTGATGTGGATAAGGTCATAAAGGGTAATATCAAAACAGACAGCATTGATGTTGAAATCAAAGGCGGCTTTCACTACGAAACAGAGGCTGAGTTCAAAGAGCGGTTAATGAATGCTGAGGACATGGAGATAGAGACACCTTCTGAAAAACTATTCTCGCTGGATTTTGGCGGCATGAATTTTATGGTACCAGGGAAGAAATATCTCATAATTGCGCAGACTCTTGATTTTAAAGAAAAAACTGTTTACAGGATAAACGGTTATCAGATAAGCTGGCTGTGTCTTGATGAAACGGAGAGCAAGATTATGAAAGAAGAATATGTTTATTCAGAATGTTGCAATAATGAGATATTTTCGCCGGATCATAGTATTATCGAAGCATTTTACGCTAAAAAGGACGATATACTTAAAACTTATAATATAGTACTGTGATTTATTCAGTGATTCCTTAATATGTGGTCATCTCTAAATTCTGTTGGCTTATCTGCGGCAAATCTTTATCCGTCATATTGTCCAAAATTCCCATGACATACGCTAGTATGCCTGCGAAAATTTAGTACAATCTGCCGAATAAATCTGCACCGCATCCAAACGACATATGAAGTTTATGCATTCACACGGGATGATGTGATTAAAAGTTTTGAATTATGACATAGTTTTATACTTGATAAATTAAAGTGTGATCGTGAAGCTATTGCTATGGAATTATTTGAAGAAGAGAAAGAAGATGGAAAACAATTGGTTTCTGATCTCACAAAAAAGCAGTATTAATAAAAAAACGACCGCCTGCTGTCATTACGCATACGGTACTCTTCCTGGTAGAAATGCGCCACTTTCAACCACTTGTTTGCCACTTATTTGTGCTAAAAATCACCGAAATCGGCTTAAAATCACTACAATTGCATTGCTCAAAAACGCCGCAAAATCGGGCTTTTTCGCATTTTACTAAAGACCACATCAGGTGTGCGGTTTAATTCAA
Source organism: Ruminococcus sp. RTP21198st1_G1_RTP21198_201120 (assembly GCF_040924265.1). Taxonomy (NCBI): domain Bacteria; kingdom Bacillati; phylum Bacillota; class Clostridia; order Eubacteriales; family Oscillospiraceae; genus Ruminococcus; species Ruminococcus sp. RTP21198st1_G1_RTP21198_201120. The sequence goes on along the minus strand of NZ_JBCOMH010000009.1, from coordinate 130,859 downwards.
TTCCCGTACGGGTCACCAAAGTTTAAAGCTCGGAGATAGCACATTGTGCTGTTTCCGAGCTTTTGTTATCTGAAGTTTCATACCTTCCATGTTCTGCCCTACTTTTCCCCGCACACCTCACTCTTGAGTTTTTTCGCCGCCTTGAAATACTCATGCATTTTCACGTCCGCAGGGTCTATCTGTAATGCAAAGGATATCCTGCCCAGCAGCGAATTTATGTACTTCTCAGGCGTAATGTCAGCACCTTTGAAAAACAGGCTTTGGGAAACTCCGTATTTCTCACAGTAATATATTTCCTGACGTATCTCCCGACGCTGTTTCGACGAGATCTGCGCCTTTTCGTTGACTACTATCCCCGTTACCTGCTGACGTTGCGATGAACCGATAAGCGTTGTTTTTTTCATGTTCAGCTTAAAACCCATTTTCCACAACGCCCTGCTCACAAGTTGCGTTATCTCTTTGGCGTTAAGCACAGCTTTTCCACCTGAAAATGTCATATCATCACAGTATCTTGTGTAATTTATGCCACGCTCTCCACACCACTTGCCTATCCTCTCATCAAATCTTTTCATCACCAAATTCGACATCTGCGGAGACGTTGGCGCACCCTGTGGCAGTATGCTGTTATAAGTGCATATATTTGTCAGCAGCGTTGTTGCAGGCTTAGAAAATCCAAGCTCGCACATGGCCCCATAGACCTTGCCAAAATCAATGCTGTCAAAAAAACCTGAAACATCGAGTTTAAGCACTCTCTGTTGACCAATATGCGGCTCTGCATTTTTCAAAAGCGAAGAGTTTTTGCAATATGCAGTGGCATACTCAGATACGGACAGCGTGTAAAGATACCTTTCAAGTATCCTTCTTTGAACGAGCTTGAGATATTCGTTCGGCACTTTTAACACCCTGTTTTTATGCCCTCTGCCACGATGTATTATCACCTTGCGGTAATTTGAATAACACTTTTTCTGATTTCGTTTATGATAGCGTATTCGGTTGTTGCTAAGCATATAAAGCTTTTTTAAAGGAACATCAAGCTCCTCTGAGATCCTTATGATATCATTATCAATATCATTCATTTTGTCACCTCAAAAAAATAATAACAAGCGTCAGCACAAGATTCAAATGCTTTGGAGCCGAATTTTATTTAATGGAATTAAATCCGATTCGGTGAAAAAGCTTTTGATAAAGCTACTATTCCCTGAAACTTCCACAGCGACTCGCTGTAGTTATGCGTTTTGCAATATCGCTGCTGACGCTTGTCATATTTTACTAAACCATGTTATGTACTCATGATAAAAGCACCTTGTTTGTTTTATGAGATAATTATATCACGCGAAATGCACAACAATTGGTACATCTCGCAGAACACAACTAAAAAAATGGCTGTATATAAACACTCTGATATCATTTTACCAATTTATGCACGACACGTCAATGGGTTATCCTGACATTTTGCGCCAAACGCCAATATTTTGTATGAATACACAAAAAGCCACACGAAGATAGGAAAAAAAGCCGAGCCTTGCTTTTATCACCTCTCAATTCCCCCACCTCTCGAGCTTTTTCCTTTTTATCACTATCCCCACCGGGCTATCCGTTTTTTCGTCAAAATATTCCTCGCAGGCCCACCAATGATACTCTTGCCTTGGCAGGGTCGCCCACGTCATATAGCAAAAGCTCCACTGGCGAAGCAATTCCTTCTTCTTGCCGTTTTTCAGACTTTCAGGTAAATAGTCCTCCATAAGCTTCACTATCGTATCATAGCTTATAAATCTCATCTTGTTCTTTCTTTTTATTATGGACAGCCTGTGGGCAAGATAAAAATGCAAAACAACTTTCCATATGCTGCATTTGTATTCTGGGTCAAGTATTGACTCTTTTTTCATTCTCCTGATGATCTTAATACGTTCATCGGGGTCATTCAAAAGGTCGCACAGCGCTGAGATATTAGAACAATCGAAACCGTCCTGCCCACTGTCCATCTTGAAATATCTCCGCCCGTCTAGTTTGTATAAAGGCACTCGTGCTATCTGCCCCTCCTGTGTTTCCACTGCATATGTCCACAACCTCGGGCAGGATCTTATCTCATAGACTTCTCTGCCACTGGTATCCTGACCTCTCTGTACATTAAGAAATCTCTCCCCTATGTTGTCACCGACTTCCTGCGGAGCATTTTCAGTGCCTGCTATAAAAATCCTAAGCCTTTGGAGTTTCTCAACGCTTTCTCTTAGCTTGTCTTTAAGTGCATTTCGTGAAAATCTAATGTCCTCGTTTCCGCTGAGAAGTTCCCATATGGTGTTGAGATAAAAATCCTTTCTGTTATTGTTCCATATAGTGCAAACAGCGTCAAACACACACATATCAAAGTATGTCAGCGGTGCTTTTTCATAAGCCGTGCAGTCTTGATACCATAAGGTACAACAGATATCATTTCTGCGCTGACCTTTCACAAAAGCTACTCTGTAGTTATAGTCCTCTTGATCGTTTCTTTTGCCTGACAGCCCGTCATAAAGCCCTTGTATCTCTTTCTCTCCCAAAAACCTGTTTATTTTTTTGTCTATATATGATACCGCACGCTCGTCCTCTTTTATCTCTGAAAGGTCATCATTTTCCCTTTTATATTTTCTTATGAGCCTGTCCGTTTCCCATTTGTCAAAACCAAGCTGGATATCATACTTATCGCCTTGTGTGTAACCTAATACCTGCAAAAAATCCTTGTCGGTGCTGTCCTTATTACTGCTTATAATGCCGTCAAAAATATCCCTATCTATCTTATAAGCCACAGTGATAACAAGGTCAAATCTCTGTCTGCCCTTAGAAGCATCTCCCCTGTTCACGTCGGTGTAAAAATACACATATCTCAAAGAATATTCTTCCCTCTGGCTTTTCAGATCGTCCATAAGTATCTTCTGTGCATGATATCTTATTTCAAATTCCTTTTTCCCCGACAATGTTGCAGGTCTTACATATATAAACGCACTGTCATTAAAAACGTGCCTTTCAAGCATGAAATCCCCTTCAAGCTCTTTTTTCCATTCCATTGACCTGTCGTAAAAGCGACAGCCCTCTATATTGCCGACCTCAGCTTCAAGAAAGACCCTTTCTGCTATGACATTTCCTTTATTGCAAACTGTCCCGTTTTCATCGGGCTTATAAAACCAATTGAAATTGCGTATCTCGTTGGCAAGAAGAGTATTGTTTATATAAAGCTCGTTTATCTGACCGATAACACGTCTAAGATCCTTGTTCACTTCATCGGCAGAGGTTATCTTTGAGGTCTGTTTTTTCGGCTTGACCTGTTGGAGCAGTAATTTTTTCTTTGGAACTTCTGCCCTCATGATACTGTTTCGTATATATTCGTTGATGATATTTTCCAGCTCTGTGCCATTGAAATATTCGTCAATAACAGTTTGATCGCATGGTATGAGTGCCATTTTATCATAGCATTTTTGCATTTTGTTGCCAAGACACTCTACCGCCTGTTCTTTTGTTACAGGCTGATGCTCCAGATTTTCCATAACATACCGCTTCATCATGTCAAAGGAATATTTTCTTGACAGTTTGAAAGCTCCCTTTGTGCGATCATCAAGTCTTGATATAACAGACGATTCCAAGAACACGTTATTTACAGTATACACATACCTTCTCTTCGTTTCAATTCTCACCAAACGTCTTTTCTTGATTTCATTTTGGTCTTGAGCTGTATCGTTTTCCTTTTTCTCCTCCTGGTTCTCTGTTTCTTCTTTTTCATTGCCTTTTTCTATTTTCGAGTTATCTTCATTTTTATACAGCATTATTACGTTGTTATTTCTATCATCAGCAGACCGCCCTGCTCTGCCGATCTCCTGATAATATGTTTCAATGCTTTCAGGGACAGCATAATGTATAACAAGGTCAACGTCGCTGTTATCTATACCCATTCCAAACGCCATTGTTGCAACGATAATGTTATAACCCAGCTCCTTGTTTGCATATTTATATTCCGCACCGAGCCTTTCACTGTGATACATTTTGCCGTGATAGCTTATACTGCCCTTTGACAGCTTCCCGCCCTTTTTCGCAAGATTTTTTGAAATACGCTTACTTATATATTCGACCTGTTTTACAGTATTGCAGTATACGATGCACTTTTTGAAGCTTATATTATTAAGAAGAACCAAAAGATAATAAAGCTTTGGCAGGTCTTTATCATTATCCAAATTGCTCTTATCGCAGTTTAGGATAAAAACATTCAGGTCGTCACGCTTCACCGACAGCGAGCTTTCTCCCATCTCAACAGACCTATCAGTACAAATACCGAACTCCTTTGTTTTTTTCATATCAAGCAAAACTTTGAGCTGCTCTGCATTTGCAGGGGTCAGTGATGCAGAAAAAATGCCCATAGGTATCTCCTGATATTTTTTCAAGCGAGCTATGGTACTGCATATCTGAAAATAGCTTTCTCTGAAATTGAAGCCCCACTCTGATAAGCAGTGTGCCTCGTCAAATATTATCATGCTTATTTTCAGCTTGCCAGAAGCGACGGCTTCAATAAGCTCCTGCCTGTATACTGGCTTGTTGAGCATTTCAGGGGAAAGATACAAAAGCTTACATTCTGTGTTATCATCGTTGTTATTTTTGACCAGCTTGCTTACAGACAGGTCAAACTCTGCCTTAGGCATTTTATCAGACAGAAAGCCTGCACACTCAGGGTGAGCCTCCGCATACTTTTTATTGAACTCCGTCACAGCTTCAATGCAGTATTTTTTATTGAAGTTATCCACCTGATCGTTGCAAAGTGCCTGCAATGGAGAGATTACAATAGTCACGCCCTGAGATATGATAGCAGGGGCTTGAAAGCAAAGTGACTTACCTCCGCCGGTTCTCAGCCTTACAACAGTATCATGCCCCTTGAGCAGTGACTCTATTATGCTTTTCTGCTCGTTCCTATAATCCTTGAAATATGTAGTAAGCCTTTTCTCCAAGTCAGAAATATACCTTGTTCTAATATCAAGCTCCGCCTTTTTAAAACGCATTTTCCAGCCCCCTATATCAACGTATTTACGGCTTTTCCTATATTATACTGCACATTTTCAAAAAAATCAATATCCGCACATCAAATATTTTTAAAATGCCTTTAAATCGGCTATTTCATGGAGCTTATCATCAAGATATTTATCCTAATTATTTTATTAAAACTCGCTTAGCATAATATTATTCTATCTCTTATACTCTTATAATTCGTCTTTGTATGCACGAGTCAAACGAATTATTACTCTTTTCTAAGCGGCTGGGCCGCTTCAATTCAACTTTAATTTCCACATTACAGGAACGCTTTATGGAGCAGCAGGCTGCTCCTGTATATTTATTGATAGGTACTCCAACCTATCGTCATGTCCAATTTCTTTGATCCATTCCTTTTTCTAAAGTCATATCTGTGTACGCAGGTATGACTTCTTTTTTTCTGTCACATATCCGTTCCTATTTCACACTGTGTGACCATATTATAGGAACGCTTTATGGAGCAGCTCCGCTGCTCCTATGGGTATATTGGTAAGAATGGTGATTACCACATATAGTTTTTTTCTCCTATCTTTTTTGATAAAGTCATATCTGTGCACACAGATATGACTTTACTTTTTATTCTCTTCAAACGTTCCTTTCACACACACTGTGGGGACTGGTTATAGGAACGAGGTGGGGAGCAGCATGGCTGCTCCGGTGGATATAATGGTAGACAGCTAATAAGTCTGCTACTAAATATTTTTCATCTCCTGTACTTATGTACTACGTCAATGTCAAGAAAAGGGACGTTCTCTCTTCAAACGTCCCTGAGTATTGACGCTAATGCTATGCAGGCAGGGTCGAGTGGCAAAGCCACTCCTACTTGTATAATGAAAGGAAATAACACTTTACAAATTCATCACACACAAAAGAAAGGAACGATAACAATGAGATCAAATCTAAACAGAATACTCGAAAGTTCAAGAGGTATCGAACGCATAAATCTTGACGATCACCTGCTAAGTGAAAGAAAGATATTCCTTGATGGGGATATCCGCTCTGAAAACTGCACTGACATCATCAAGGCTCTTATGCTAATGGACGGTCAGGCAGATAAGGAGATAACACTGTATATAAACTCTCCCGGCGGTGATTGCGAAAGCGGTCTTGCACTGTATGACGCTATAAGAATGACACGCTCAAAGGTCAGAGCCGTATGCGTGGGACTTTGCGCTTCAATGGGTGCTGTCATATACCTTGCGGCAGACCAGCGTGAGATACTTCCACACTCCCGCATAATGATACATGACCCAAGTTTCGGCAAAGCAGATTTCAGCGGTCAGAAATCAAAAGAGATAGAAGAACATCTTGCGGGGCTGAACAAAATGCGAAAGACCCTTGCAACCATAATAGCAGACCGCACAGGAAAAACTCTTGAGGAAATTTACAAGGTCACACAGTATGACTCTTTTTACACCGCAGAAGAGGCCGTGGAATTCGGTCTTGCACACAAGATAATTAACAAATTAATTTAAAGGAGTAACAAATAATGAGTAAACAAAGAATCACAGGCGGCAGTCCTACTTACACTGCACCAATAGAAAGATACGGTAAAAGAACTCTCGCCAAGGACGTTGAACTCTTGGAGGACACAAAGGTCACAGGGCTTAATAACAACGTCCTTGTTATAGGCAATTCAGGCTGCGGCAAAACAGGCTCTTACATCTGCTCTGTGCTAAAAAACATCAAATCATCAGTCATATTGCAGGACGTCAAGGGTCTGCTCTATGATATGTTCGCAGGCGAACTGAGGGCTAAAGGCTATAACATTATAAAACTCGATTTTACAGAGCCTGAGAAAAGCCAGGGCTATAATCCATTGGCGGCGGTAAAAAGAAACAAAGACGGCAGTATATACGAGCCTGACGTTAAAGCTATCGCCGACGCAATATCTCCTGTGAGCAGTGGCTGTAAAGAGCCATATTGGGATATGAGTGCCGCCTCAATGATAGAGTTCGCGATAGCATACGCTCTTGAGGCCCTGCCAAAAGAGTATCACAACATGACATCAGTGTTGGAGCTTTTCCACACATATATCCAAAACAACGGCGACGCTTATTTCGTCAAATGGATAAAAGACAATCCCAACACATTGTCTACAAGGCTGTTTTCAGAAACACAGGCGACCAGACCCTCCGACAGAACATTCGCTTCCACTGCAGGAATAGCCGCTTCACATCTCAACTGCTTCAACATGAAAGAGCTGAGATACATCTTTAACAACAAGATATCCGTCAATCTTGCGGATATAGGGAGAAGAAAGACCGCAGTATTCATAAAGACAAGTGACACAGAGCATAATCTCGACAATCTTGTGAGCTTGTTCTATACCCAGACCTTGCAGGCACTGTGCAGAGAAGCTGATAACAGCCCTAAAGGCAGGCTTCCAGTGCCTGTGCATATGATACTTGACGACTTTGGTGCTACAAGCGCATATATCAGTAACTTCGACAAGAACATCTCCACCATAAGGTCAAGAGATATCTACGCATCACTGATAATACAGAGCCTGTCACAGCTTGCCACCATGTATGACGCAAACGCCGCCAAGACTATCATAAACAACTGCGACACACTGCTTTTCATGGGCTGCAACGACCCTGACACTGCAAGAATGATAGCGGACAGAGCGTCAAAGACCATGGACAACATACTCTGTATGCCAAGGGACAAGGTCTATGTGATATTCTCAGGCAGACAGGCTATGCTTGCAGACAAGATCGCACCATACAGTATGCTTCAAAAAGATCATCAGATAAGTATGTAAAAAATTACAAAAGGAGTAAAAACCATGCTACTAAATACAAATCAATTCTCTGAACTGCATTTTATAAAACAAGCCGTCAGAGATCTAATGGCACTTCCGCTGGAGAAGCTGACCTCTTACAGCACCCCAGCAGGTGAAAAGAGAGGCATTGACATCATCGCAGAGCAGATAGAGAAATACTTCCACATCAGCGCAAGCGATTGCATGAAAATGACCTTCGGCGAGCTTGTGGCTCTTATGGACGAGCTTGACACATATGCACAAATAATAAGCACCGATGCCGACAGCGAGGACGAGATAAGATGCTATTCGGCTTATGTAAGAAAAATGCTCGTCTTAAATCGACAGCTTCCGGAAGTGCAGATATACAACGCCATAAACGTCAAAGAATACTTAGGCTATCTGAACACACTCTGCATGGGCTCAAACACCAGATACCCTGCCAATGACAGATTTCTGTTGTCCAAACTTCAGATACAGCTTGAAAAAGTGCTGAAACAAGACCCTAACATGAGCTTAGGCAGTGCATTTGATATACTTGACAGAAAAGTCTGTGCATTCTGGATCCCATGGTGCATTTTTATTGACAACTACGCCGAACAGATACGTGACGCTTATGACATGAGGTGGTGGCTCATAGCCTCGGCTTCTGACATCATCTTGTCATACCCCTATAATGCGGCGGATATAATAGAGCGCTACAAGGGCGACCTGCCGCTTACCACAGCCCCCATTCCCGACGAACAGACCGCCATATCATCACAGAGCATAGAAAAAGGACATTAACATATAACCAACGATCATTAATTTTCTTTACCTTGATTTTTTCAATCACCTGATTCTATGCTCTGCTAAATGATCTGCTCTCTGTTCTGAGGGTGCAAATAGAACAAGTGACATGGCTCACTGCTGTTCGGCACAGCCATGTCGGCATTGTTCTTTACAAACGTTCATCGCCTTACACTGGTGTGAACGCCTCAAGCGGCGTTGCCGCTTCAATTTATACAATGGTAGGCAATAATGCTTACTAAACTTAAATTTTATAACGAAAGGACACCAACACTATGAAAAAAACAATTAATTTAAAAGACATCATCCATGAATACGAGAACATGACTCTCGAAAACGCCATTACTGTGATAATGGACACACCGCTGTCAAAGCTTCTTAACTTAACGGAGAATGACAAGGACATTGTTTTCAGCGAGCTTGAATGTAACTATGCCACCGCCCGTGACAAGTTCACGTTCAGAGACTTCATAGACGTATATCCAAGCTTCCTCAAGGACACAGGTATGACCATGAGAGGCGAAATAAGGTCTGCCGCAGACCAATACACTGAGCTTGCCGACACCATTGAGTATATGTGCAACATGGCTGAGCAAGCTGAGAGGATAGGCAAAATAAGGCTTGTCATGGAGGGCAAAGCGCCGCTTCCAATAAACATCAAGGGCTTCACAGACAATGCCAAGATGATATGCGCACTGAACGTCCTCTGCTCAATGGAGCTGAACGACTATTTTGCACAGGTAGGCAGACTCTATAACATCACCCCTGACGTATATCCATTTTGCAGTAAGCTTGTGAACAACGTTGGCTGTACAGTGGGCAAAATGCTTATAGCGGCAAGAGACACTATACCGAGCAACTGCGCATACATGATATTCGAGGAGCTGATATTAGCACCGTTCAGCATTGCCCGTATGCGTGAAAATTTCAAAAGGCGCAGAAGACGTCAACAAAACACCAAGAAAGGAGTGGAATAAAAATGCCACAAACAGAAGATATAGAATACATCAAGAAATATGAGGCGTATGATTGTATCAACGACTCCGAGGACGATGATTTTGACCCACTGGACGAGCTTTACGAGCCTGATCCTGTGGAGATTCAAAACACGAGCCAAAATCCATTTACAGCAAAGGTATTTGACCCCGAAACAATGTTTTTCGACCTTGCCGAAGCAAGAAAGACAGAAACAAAATTCAGAGAGAACATACTCTCTATGATGATGTCTGTTCTCATAAGCTCGGACAAGCCCAACGCACTGCTCTGCGGTCCTGCAGGCTGTGGAAAAACCAAAATAGTGGAGGAGCTTGCCTACAGGCTCAAAAACAGCGAGAACATCGTACCACAGTTCAAAGGCTATAGGATATATGCCCTCCAGCTCTCTGATATCGTGGCAGATTCAGGTCTTATGGGCGACCTTGAAAACAAGGTCAAAATGCTCATAAACTATATGAGCGACCAGGACGAGAAGCGAATTTTGTTTATCGACGAAATACATATGCTTTTTCAGGAAAAGGCATATCGGATCGTCGCTCAGATCTTGAAGCCTGCTCTGAGCCGTGGGAAAATAAAGCTCATAGGAGCGACAACGACCCAGGAAGCAAATCTCATCGACAGCGACCCTGCCTTTTGCAGGCGTATGACAAAGATAATAGTTGACGAAGCAGACCATGAGCAGACAGTGGAGATCCTTCTCAGCATGAACGAGCATTTTGCCAAACACTATAACATCTCGTTCGCTTTGAGCCGAAACAAGGCAGAGCACATTGTGGATATCGCAGACGAATTTTGCTACTCAGGCTCACACCGCCCTGACAATGCCATAACGCTACTTGACCGCTCCATAGCTTCCGCCGTGGTGAAGAACGCTTCTGACAAGAAGATGAAAATTACTCTCACCGACCGCCATATAAAAGAAACGGCTTTCCGCATGACATCAGGTCACAGCACGCCCCACGCCTTTAACGAGAGAGCCTTTCGCCGTGACCTCTCAGCCGTCTGCGGTCAGGAAGCTATCATAGACGACCTTGTCAACGTGCTTAAGCTCCATTCTCTCCACATCAGACCGACCAAAAAGCCTTTTACAATGCTTTTTATCGGACCAAGCGGAGTGGGCAAAACAGAGGTCGCAAAGATAATAGCCAAAAACTGTGCAGGCGAGAAACCTATCACACTGAATATGTCGGAATTCTATTATGACGCAGGCATAAACCGCATTATAGGCTCGCCTGCAGGCTATCTTGGAAGCGACAGCAATGTTGAACTGCCCTTTGATAAGCTCAAATCAAATCCCTATCAGGTGATACTCCTTGACGAGTTTGAAAAGTGCGACAGATCCGTACAAAGGCTGTTCATGTCTGTCTTTGACGAGGGCATTCTCACCACAAGTCAAGGAAACGTTATAGACTTCTCAAAGTCCATAATAATAGCCACCACCAACGCAGGCTGTACCGCAAAGAGCAGAAGCATTGGATTCAACTCAGACAGCACATCAGAAACACAACTCATAAGCGACCTTTCCGACTATTTTGACGTCGAGCTTATCAACCGCTTCTCACAGAAATACACTTTCAGCGAGATATCAAGGTCGGTGTACAGAAAGATAGTGGAAAACAGGCTTGTGAGCGAAATAAAAGTCATCAAAAGGCTTCACCCTGAGCTGAATATGGACTCCCTGTTCAGTGCAGACGAGCTTGCAAAGGCAGTAGATAAGATAACAGCCGACACCTACAACGTCAAATCAGGTGCAAGACCTGCCATCACAGCAGTAAGCAAGTTCATTGACAGCAGGTTCCTTTCACACTTCTCACGCATGGCAAAAACATACAGGCCAAACCAAAACTAACGCTCCGCCACAAAATACTAATGACCGCACCTTTCACGGGTGCGGTCATTTTTTTACTTCTGACAATTTTACTCTTATTAAACAGATATAAAGAAAAGAAAGATAAAAAAAGCCCGAATTATGTTATTAGGATATGTCACACCCACTGCATATCACGCTAAACAGCCAATATTACGATGTGATTTTTGCATTTGATGTGCGGGAATTGGATTTTTTCTATATGATCTTACCGTCAGACACTTCGATAACACGACTGCATTGTTCTGCGACTTTTGGATCGTGAGTAACGATAACGACTGTTTTTCCCTCTTTGTTAAGGCGTTTGAAAAGCTCCATTATCTCGGCCGAGGTCTTTGTGTCCAGCGCTCCTGTAGGCTCGTCCGCAAGTATCATGGCAGGCTCGTTGACAATTGCTCTGGCTATAGCAACACGCTGCTTCTGTCCTCCCGAAAGCTTGTTGCAAGGCTTCTTAGAAAGATCCCCCATACCAACAGCTTTTAATGCTTCAAGAGCTTTTTCTTTTTTATTCTTTATCTTTTTCTTTGCAAAATCCAATGGAATCAATACGTTTTCAAGGGCAGAAAAATCCTCAACAAGTGCAAAGTCCTGCATTACAATGCCTATCTTTTCATTCCTTATCTGTGCATACTGCCCCTCCGATAAATTTTTTACCAAAGTGCCGTCAATTGTGTACTCACCACTCTGATAGCTGTCTATGCAGGCAAGGATATGCAAAAGTGTGGATTTTCCTGCGCCTGATTTTCCAATTATCGCTACCATTTCACCGTCTGATATCTCGCATGATACCCCATGCAAAGCCTCATATTCATTGGCTTTCTTTGGATTATATATCTTTATTATTTTATCAAGCTTTATCATTATAATGCCTCTCTTATTCATTTATCATCAAGATCTCATTTGGTGTATTTCGTCTCATTATAACGCCCGGTATCAAAGGTGAGATCAGAATGTTCAAGATAACGATACATACACAGCCGATCAAGTGCAGCCAACCAAAACTTATCACTGTATTTCCCATAAATTTGCTCATAGTAAGAACATTTGAAATACACACTGCAATGGCGGCTGCCATAACTGCGGTCATAAGATCACACACAAGATCTATCTTGATATATGCGTTCCACTTTGCTCCGCAGAGATAATAGATACCATAATCTCCAAGTCTCTTTTTTATGTTCACTGCCGAAGCCGAAACTGAGCTTACAATAACAAGAACTATCACGCATATAAGCATTGGAACAAGCTTGATAAGCTGACCATTAATATAGACAAGCGAATTTTCTCTGAAATCCTCAAAGTCAAAAACCCTGCCATAATCCCTCAGATATAATTCAAGCTCCTTAAAACGCTCATTGCTTACATTATCCTTTAACGTTACTATTTGATTGCCGCAAGGGTATATTTTACAGTTTATATCTTTAAGACAGTCTGTCGGAACTATCAGCATCATGTTGCCATGCTTATTGACATTAGCATAAAGATCTCTGAAATCAGGCTTTTCTTTTATACTATCCTCAGTGCCTAAATATGCAGATGAAAACCCCAGCAACTGTGAGCCGTCAGCTATGACACCGACAATTTCCACCTTGTTCTTAACATACTCATACTTATAAGGATCAGCATAGTCAAAATCCTCATCATCAGGGGACATCTCCCCTACTTTCTCTTTGTGCATAATGGTAACTATGTCACCCGTTTTGTAGTTGCTGTTTTCAGTCACAACAGCAGGTATCAGATCTCCGTTAGCCGACGCATTAGACAGCCATTTTCCCGAACTCATCTGCGGCGTAAATGACTTTATCATATCTTCAGATAAAGCATTAACGCTCATTCTATCGTCACCAAGTCCATTAGATAGATCTTTTGATGACGGAGAATAATACAAGCTTGTATCATATCCGCTTGTCACCGACTCCACATCATCAATATTTTTAAGCTCACTGTCAAGAGGAGCAGTATCATATATATTACATATATATAGTCCCTTGCCATCAGGAAAGTATTTCTTTACAGGAGTATACATCTCTATTCTTGAAAGAACAGAAGAAACAGCCGCCGTCATTATAATAAATGCAATGGCGAGCTGAACAGCGATAAAAATATTGCTGTAGATATTTCTTGCAAATTCTTTTAAACCATATTTTATCATATTATTTTCCCCTCTCTTTCATCATTTTCACAGGGGATCTTTTATTGGTAAACAATATCACAATGTTAAGGAACAAATAAATAGAAATAATATATATTCCAAATATGGTCATATATACCCTGAAATTATATGCGACCTTGATATACTCAAAAAACAAAGTAAGCTTAGGAAGCAGCGCATAATTGAATACCAATGCAAATATCACATATATCGTCACTGATATCATACCTATCTCGGCTATATACATCCGTCTTATTTTATTTGACGTGCAGCCACACAGCATGAATATAGCAGTCTGTTTAGCACGGGATCTTATTATGTATCTGAAAAGCATTGCAAGATTTATTGCAGAAGCTATCGCAACGGCTACGGACATAAATATAACGGAATTGTAGAATTTTATTTCAGTCATATCGATCGTGTCTATCGGAGGAAAATTAACATTACACGTTAGAACTTCGCTGAAAGCTTTTTTCAGCTTAAAAAAGCTTTCTGTATCGAGAGCATTGTCATCAAGAAAACTTATGCTTGAAATAGTGCAGTTATCACCCAACGTTTTAAATGGCACCTGAAATTCCTCTTGTACAGTATTACCGAATATGCCTATGACCTTATAGCTTTTGCCAAGCAGTTCAACATTCTTGCCGATCATATCGTCTTTTGCGCCGCTAGGCAGCACGACCAAATTTTCGTCTGAAGCATATTCTTCCTTAGTAAAATATCTGCCTTTGCGTATACTCATGTTGTCGACATACGATTCGTATAAACTATAATCATTCAGCTCCTCATCATATTGAATACGCACCGCGGACATAAGATACGGTTGACCGTCGTCAAAACACTCATCAATTTTAAGCTCGTCTTGATCAAACATTAAACTAAAATACATACCCGGCATTGACGCTTTAGAATTATCATCAAGCTTGTCAAGCACCTCCCGAAGCTGAACAGGAGTTATAGAATCTGTTCCAAAATAAGACAAGATCCTGCCATCACTGTCTTCCTGAGTATCTATTATATCGCCAAATGAAAAAGTATAGTTAAATACATACTTCTTTTGCTTTTCAAAATCCTTGCTTGCTTTAAAATTCTGAAATGCACCATGTGAAAACAATATTATAAGCACATCAGTAACGGCGCAAACAATAAATAGAATAAAGATAAGTACATTCTTTACGGCAAAATTTTTCAGGTTAATAAAAACGTATTTCATTTAGTCCTCTTAATATTACTTATTTTGATTTATACGATAATAAACATCGTCTATAGTATACTGATTATCCTTATCGGTTTTAACTTTTACACGATGGATATAATAAACATATGAATTATTCTTGTTTCTTTTAATTCCAATACCTGTTCCGGCATTTTTTGTTGTTATCTCATTTGTCTGATTTGATATAACAGCATTATTTGCTGTATTTCTGCATTCAACCGATACCTTTATGTAACGTTGAAACTTACTTTCTGTTTTTCCCGCAGTAGTCATTGCAGTTGAAGAATCGCCCTTAATATTCCAACTCACGTAACTATTATTTCCAAGCTTTCCTGAATAAGCATATGACTGACCATATACCTCTTTGGTTGCTGACGTAGTTGCTAATGCAGTAGTAACAGCCATAGTGCTTACAATAGCCAATGCAACAATTCCCGTAACAATTTTCTTAATAATCATACTTATTCCCTTTCTCGTTTCGCAATAAATCACGAATTTTTAATTATACAACTAATAATTTTTTGACCTGTGCTTAACTTAGAATATCTTCATGCTCACTTGAATTTCATCAAAAATTCAACACAGTACTATGAAGTTCTAAGTATTCTGACTTACTTCCACTGTAGGTATACACCTGTAATTCCGTACGATATTTATGACCTGAGATCGCACTAGAGTAGGAATCAGTTGCTGTCAAGTATTTCCCGTTGACCTCTTTTCTTAAAACGTGAACATTTCTCCATGAACCATTCACATTTTCCTGAAGATAAAGATAAACTGTTATCTTTGTTGCCGTTGATTTTCCTGTAACGGAACAATCATATGAAATTTTCTTAGAACTGGAACGTGTGATGTTTGTGCTGATTTTGTTCGTATATAAATTCATTAATGCTATTTCATCATCAACTGTTGTTTCAGCAAAAACATTAAAACTAAAGCAGCAAGTCATCACACATATAAGAACAAGTGTAGAAATAAATTTTTTTAACATAAGATCACCTCCTTTCCCATAAAAACCTTCCACATAAATTAAAACATGAAAGCACGCTGTTTTTTGACAATAATTATCGAAAATATTTTTAATTCGTAGACTTAACTGAATTTGCCATACGAATTATGTCATCTTTGCACAAATTACCGTCTATTTCAAAAGCATAAGTTCCATCTGTCCATGCAATTATTGTATATTCACTGTCATATGAAATGAATGCTTTTTTGCCGTTAATATCTACCCATTCAGTCTTCATATTTTCGGTATCTACCTGATTAGACACTGTCAAAGAACTTTGCGAATAGTTTATGTATTTATCGCCTGATATATAATGTATTTCATGCCTTGTATCGTTAGTGACAACAGATTTGATTTCAAATTCGCTAGGTACGAATGTCGGTACATACTTAACAAAATTATAAATGCTAAAATCGTCCAAAGAATTATCTTTTATATGCGTTATTTCAGCGTTTTTATTATTATCCTGTACAAAAACTCCAACAAACCATTCACGCAGCGGCGGCACGGCGGCGACTGTAACAGAGCCGACTGCAAGCACCGCGGCTATTATCGCCGCAGCAAATCTTAGAGTGATCTTTATATGTCTGTGACCGCTTTTTCTGTTAGTTTTTATCAGCTCGCCAATTCTCTGCTCATATTTTTCCGAAAAATCATGTGGAATTTTCTCAACAGCCAAATAATCCTTATAGTCTTCATCAATTATGCCTGTTTTTATTGCCCGTCTTAACTTATCATTCAAAACGATCACCACCGATCAAATCTAAAATTTGTCTTTTGGCTTTGTTCAGATAATTAAATACCGTTCTCTTAGAAATGCCCATGATCTGTGCGATCTCATCAGCAGTCAGATCATAATAGACCTTATATGCTATCACAGACTTTAGTTTATCATCCAGCTTTCTTACCGCATCTATAAGCAGATCTAAGTCAATATCATCATAAAAATCCTCACTCGGCTCATCTTCCACCTTAAGATCAAATATAGACGATGTTGGATTTTGATTTTCCTTATTGTAGATCGCATAACAGGCGTTTCTAATAGTTCTAATAAGATATGCGTCCATATCGTGCAAAGAATAATTGTGAATTTTTTTAAAACATTTTGCGATGCTGAAAAAAGCATTTGCACAAGCCTCTTCTGCCAGCGCAGAATTATTCAAGATCTTGTATGCAAAAGCATAGGCTATCTGACGATTTCTGTAATAAAAATCTTCAAAAGACGTCTGATCCTTATCGTTGTCTATCAAGGTCATACATACAGCTAACATTTGATTCCCCCCTGAGTTACTTATGTTACTAAGCATAACACATATTGACATACTTTTCAAGATACCAACAAATAAACTTATAACCCGAAATTATAATACATTTTGCGATTTATACTTGTATAAAACTAACATGATTGAGCCATTCAATTTAGTTAAAGCTACAAAAATTCAAATATAAATCAACAATATGATGCACGAAACGACTACTTTCGCTATTATTTATAGTGTAAGACTAAAATAAATAGGAGGTTTTTATGGTAAACATAAATTCAGAAGTAATCGTTGAACGTATACAGAAAGACGGAGTAAACACTATAATCATAACAGCGGTCATAGCTATACTAAGCTGGATATTTAATATGTATCACAAAAGTGCAAACAAGTATCGTGACCAAAAAGACCAACAATTTCGTGAAGCAAGAGCTACATTTGAATCGGCTTTAAAGCAGATCAACAAAGATGATACTGATTTTAATGAATTTTATGATTTATTAAAATACACTAAAACGACTGAGGAATATTATCAGTTAGATCAGTTAATTAATGATAAAAATGAGGTTGAAATAAAGAAATACATAACTGGTAGAATATTTGAATTAAATGACAAAAATCCAACTCCATTTAATGAATCTGAATTTGCATACAAAATTATACTTGGAAAGATACGAAATTTAAGAATATATGAGAATATTGTTGTTCCTACACTTTATACATTATTTACAGTGATTGTAATTACGATTGCTATAGGATTAGGCTATAGGATTAGTATTGAATATAAATAACAACCCTTTAGGCTGTTTGGTATTAGCAAACATATTAATATCCGCTATTTTCTTTGTAACGTATGGTTCACTCTTGCTTGATGACGATAAAGTTTTCTTATCATCATCTTTAGTAAAAATACTTGTTATTCTAGAATTTGTCGCCGCTACAACCGTTGAGTATAATCAGAAATTCGGCAATGCTTTTGCCCTTTTTGTAAATGTATGTTTCTTTATAACAACAGTTGTTTCAGCACATCTAAACAATGTAAAAAACATTACTCGTATCTTAAACAAAAAGAGCAAATTGCGTGGTTATAATATGATCATGTCTTTCGTAAAATCACAAAATGGTGAACTTTTGTCAGATGAAAAACTGGTATCTTTCATTTACTTTTTCAACCATAAGATCTATGGCATTTATCAATTCAAAAAAATTGAGAATAACAAATTAGTTTTGGTCAAAGAAATAAGGAAGTCATACTATGATTCAATAATCGATCAAAAAAAGGTCTTTTCAGAAATTGAAGAAAACTCCAAATGCAGAATTATTCAATAAGATAGGCATTACCTTGAATCTAATAGCCAAACCTGAAAAAGCCAACCGCACCAAAATGGATGCGATCGGCTTTTTTATCTTATTCTATTTTTTTCTACCCCAGCTTCAAAACATTCAGCAGGAATATCCAGCTAGTTCCATAGTAAGCCACAACTGCCACCAGATCGTTCAGCGTGGTTATCATAGGGCCTGACGCAACGGCAGGGTCTATCTTTATTTTCTTAAAGAAAAGCGGTGTGAGCGTGCCCACTGCACTGGATACTATTATGGCAAGTATAAGTGAAATGCCTATACAGCCCGACATTGCAAAGGAGTATACCAGCCCCTTGCCCTTGAAGAAGAAAATATACAGCCCCACTGCTATTAACGACAGCATGCCTATAAGAGTGCCGTTTAGAAGTCCAACTCGCATTTCTTTTGACACAAGGTGAAGCTTCTGCTTTGCAGTAAGGCCTCCGTCTGTAAGCACACGGATAGTCACTGCAAGGGATTGTGTACCAACATTTCCTGCCATGTCAAGTATCAGCGATTGAAACGCCACAATAAGAGTGAGCTGTGCAACAACTTTCTCAAACGCTCCCACCACTGTTGACACCACCATGCCAAGTCCCAACAGCACAAGGAGCCACGGCAATCTCTTTTTCACACTCTGCAACACAGGCTCGTTAAGATCCTCCTCTGCAGAAAGACCACCAAGCTTTGCATAATCCTCGCCCATTTCATCATCTGACGCCTCGATGATATTTTGCGCCGTGATAACTCCCAGCAGTCTGTTTGAATCGTCAAGCACCGGTATAATATACTCTGAATAATCCTTCAGTTTTTCGATACAATCGGCAGTCTGCTCGTTGGCGTAAACATATGGGAAAGAAGTTGCCGTTATGCTCTCAAGTTCCACCTCGCTGTCAGCCGTGATAAGATCCTTCAGATCTATAGCTCCGCTGAAAACCTTATTTTCGTCCACCACGAACAGCGTTGAGATGTTGTCATTTTTTCTCGCCTGACTAACAAGAGCGTTCATTGCCTGCTTTACAGTCATGTCTTCGTCAATGATAATACAGTTCGTAGTCATTCTGCTTCCTATCTCTTCCTCATCAAATGAAGCGATAAGCTTGAGTTCACTGCGTACATCAGGTGCAACAGCGTCTATAATAAGGCTTCTCCTGTCCTTATCTGTTTCAGACAGAATATTCACCGCTGTATCAGTGTCAAGCTCCGATATAAGCTCCGAAGCCTTGTGGATATCCATTTCCCTGAGATACTCCCCTGCCTGCTTTTCGTCAAGATATTCAAATATCTCTGCCAGCATTTCAAGACTGCACACACGATAGAATTTTCTTCTGTTGAGAACAGAAAACGTACTTATTACCTCTGCGATATCACTGCCATGATAATCGTCAAGCTTGTTCATCATGGCTTTCGGGGAATCATTGCTGTTGATGACAGCGGTTATCTCGTCGCAGTGAATGTTCTTTACTGCGTCCTCGTTTAAAATTACATTTTTGTTCAGTTCATTTTTCTTCATTTGCTTGTCCTCCGTTTCATTTTTTTATGACGTGAGGGACAAACAGGCATAAAAATGCCCGTGCATGACAGGTCACACACGGGCAGATATATCAGATCACAACGAATAAAACGGCAACGCAAAGCGAAGCCCGTCGGCTGTGTTCACATATATACATAATTGCCCGTTAGACCCGCAACTGTCGCAGTTTGCCACTTTATTCACCTCCGTATTATATTAGTCCTTCGACATTATACCATTTTAGCAAAGATCTATCAACACCCAAAATCTTATTTTAATATTAAAAAGCTGTTAAAGCAATGGTGCAAATATCCTTAGCACGCCGTCAATGAGCCGTCCAAAGAAACCACGCTTCGTGTCCTCCAGTGTACGCTGTTTGCACTTGCTCTGAGTATCCAGAATGTCCGCCTTAAAAGTCTTTATTATAGACGAATCATAGAATATAGAACTGCACTCAAAATGCAAAAACAGACTTCTATAGTCAAGATTTACCGAACCAAGAACCGCAAGCTTGTCATCGCATATACAGCCCTTTGCGTGAACAAACCCAGGGGTGTATTCATATATCTTCACTCCTGCCTCGATAAGCTGACGATAATAGCTTCTCGAAAGCCTGAAAACCACCTTTTTGTCAGCGATACCTGGCATTATGATGCGCACGTCAACCCCACGTTTAGCCGCCCTTATAAAAGCGTCAAAAAGGCTGTCCCCAAGCATCAGATACGGCGTGTAGAACCACACATAATCGCTTGCGGCATAGAGCATCTCAGAAAAAAACGTGTTGCTCACATTTTCGTCCACCATAGGGGAATCATAATAAGGCAAAACATAGCCGTCGCCACCCTTGCCCTCTTTTTCAAAGCTCTCCCCCACAAGGTCATGAGGTATCATGTCATTTGAAAAAGCGTTCCAGAACTCCATAAACATATAGGTGTAGCTTTTTACGCCCTCGCCTGTTATCTTAAAGCCGATATCTTTCCAGTGACCATATTTCGAGCCTATGTTTATATACTCGTCTGAAAGATTTATTCCGCCGCTGTATGCAACTCTGCCGTCCACCACCATTATTTTTCTGTGGTCACGGTTGTTGAGCTGTGATTTTATAAAAAGGAACGGATTGAAAGGCACACATTTTATACCTTTCTCCCCAAGCTTCAAAGCGTCTGCAAGAGAATAAGTTGCGATACTTCCAAGGTCGTCATACATTATCCTGACGTCAACGCCCTGAGCTGCCTTTCTCGCCATAATATCAACCACAGTGTTGAGAAATTTGCCGTTTTGCAGAATAAAATACTCTGCAAAAATATATTTCTCAGCCTTTTCAAGCTCCTTGCACATATCAGCGAACATTTCCTCGCCCACGGAAAAATACTCTGCGCTGTCAAGCTTCACCATAGGGAATCCCGTTGCGTCGCTTATCCTTTTCACCGATTGAGCAAGCCTTTTGTCCTCACGTTCAAGCTCCCCTATGCACTTTTCTCCGTCAGAAAGCTCATAGTCCATGTGAAGCCTTGCCTTTGTGATATTCTTTTCAAGCTTTTTCGCAGTATTGTTATTGCCAAAAATTATATACATAACTGCACCAAGCACAGGAAAAGTAAGTATCACAATAAGCCAAAGGGTCTTGTAGCTGCTCTCCTCACGCTTTGTGTTGATATAAAGCACAAACAGAAATGACAGCACAGTAAGCACGATGCTGAGAAGCCCTGCCGCCTTGCTGAGCCATTTAAGTATGAGAAGATACCACAAAAACTGCATCGCCACAGGAACTATCACCGCCACCACTCTGCCTGCTATTTTCTTTACATTGTTCCACGTCAACTTCGTTTCGCTCCTTTCATTTATCATCTTAGGACAACAAAACACTATCATTATGCGATGTTACCACTATTATAACAATTTTTTTAACATAAGTCAACGCCATTGATTTTAACTGCAAAAAGTGTTATATTAAATATAACGAGTCCTGCGGATAACTTTGTCAGCCGGCGAGCGAGCTGTTCGCCCCTACAAAAATAATATAATTGATAACGGAGGTAACAAAATGTGTACTGCGGCAACTTATAAAACGAACGATTTTTACTTTGGAAGAACCCTTGACTATGAAAGCTCCTACGGTGAGGAAATAGTCATAATGCCAAGAAACTTTCCCCTTAACTTTGTTAATATGGGCAGGATAGCCACCCATTATGCGGTAATAGGCACAGCTCATGTTGCTCAGGATTATCCTCTTTTCTATGACGCCGCCAATGAAAAAGGTCTTGCCATGGCAGGTCTTAACTTTGTTGGCAATGCCTTTTACCGTGATGATATCGACGGCAGGGACAACGTTGCACAGTTTGAGTTTATCCCATGGATACTCTGTCAGTGTGCAAACGTGACAGAAGCAAGGACGCTTATAGAAAAGATAAACATAACCAAAACTCAGTTCAGCCCGCAAATGCCGTCAGGTCAGCTCCATTGGATAATAGCAGACAAGAACGATTGTATCGTAGTGGAATCTGTAAAAGAAGGCATAAAGGTCTATAACGATCCCGTGGGAGTGCTGACGAACAATCCAACCTTTGATATGCAGATGTTCAGGCTCAACGATTTCCGTAGACTTTCTCCAAAACAGCCTGAAAACACTTTTTCAGACAAGCTTGACCTTACTTCCTACAGCCGTGGCATGGGTGCAATGGGACTTCCGGGTGACCTGTCCTCGCAGTCAAGATTTATAAGAGTAGCATTTGTGAAAATGAACTCACGCTCCGCCCCTGACGAGCAAAGCAGTGTGAGCCAGTTCTTCCACATCTTAAACTCAGTTGACCAGCAAAGGGGCTGCTGCCAGGTGGCAGAGAGCAAGTATGAGATAACCATTTATACAAGCTGCTGCAATACTGACAAGGGCATTTACTATTACACCACCTACAACGGACATCAGATATCCGCTGTTGATATGCACAAAGAAGACCTTGACTCCGCCAAGCTTATTGCCTACCCTATGATAACCAACGAGATAATAAACTTTCAGAACTAGCAAACGCTCCGTACAAAATCTGTACGGAGCGTTTTTATTACTCAAATCTGAAATATTCAAAGTCAAAGTTGCTTCCCGGCAGGAACGCAAATGAGACCTTCTGTTTGCCGCTGATACCTGAGATATCAAAGCTCTTCTGAGCATAATTTTCGCTGTCATCTGTCCTGAACTCGCAGAGTATTCGGTTTTCGCCATCACTGCCGTTCAGGATAAGATGTATGCTGTTGAGGGCAAGCGGTGACTTTCCGCTTATAACGAGCCTGCTCGGCTGTTTTTCAGAGAAATCGAACTCGCCGAAATCAAGCATAACGTTGTTGCCTATCTCGGTCACACACTTTTCGCCCTTTGTGAACTTGTCACCATAAATGTTGTCAGCATCAGCCGCATTATTCACCGCAAATTCACGGCTCTCCTTTTCAAAGTTAAAACCGCCCACTTGGAAACCGTCCTCAGTAAGGATACAAAGGGTCTCAATACCCTTGAGCTTTCTTGAAAGCTTGAAAGTTTCAGGCTTGAAGATCATCCACTCAGGCTCTTTGTGATAACAAAACGTGCCAAGAAGCTTGCCGCCCTCGTCAGGTATTCCGTCATAGAAGCTTATTTTAACAGGGTCAAGGGTGTTCGCCCATATCTGCACCGTAACAGTGTCAGAGCCTGCACTGCCGAAGTCAAGATTATCATATGCCGCCCATGATGTTACCTTGCCCATTGCAAAGCCTACACCCTTCTTCATGCCGCTTGAAACGTTGTCGCTCGCCCTTGTGAATAGTCCGCCGATAACGAACTGATAAGGGTCGGTAAGTGCGTTTCCAAGACCCTCAGCAGTGAATTTGAGCATAGAAATGATGTGATAACGCTCTGTGCCGTTTTTGCACATTGCACGAAGCCAGAAGCTTCCGTCGCCCTTTGCTTTCACCTTAATGCTGTCTGCTGTTACCTCGCACTCTGCAAGATTAGATTTTATGCCCTTTTCATTTGTTACCCTGAACTCTATATCCTCGGCATAATCCGAATTGGCAGGGAGCGCCTTATATTTCACTGTTATCTCAGGGTTATCCTTGCCAAGAGTAAAAGTATCAGTATAAAGCTCTATCTTTCTCACAGGTATCTCGTCTGTTCTTCCACACTCAGTAGGAGCAAAGCCCACGTTTTCAAGCGATGATGTGCCGCTGTCATATTCTGCCTTAACAGCATCAAGGGTAACAACACAGTCAGGCAGACCCTTTGATGTGAGCGTTACCTTTATCTCCCCCGTCTTATCAGCCACACCAATAACAGCAAGCATTTTTCCTGAGAAAAGTCTGCGTGATGTGCCTTTATACTGGTCATAGTCTGTGCTGTCGCCGTTGTCAAGACCCATAAGCCTTGCCGCACCCTCAACGCTCACGTTCACACGGTTGTTGGCGTTTGCGCAGAAAGTGCCGTCCTTATCAAATGCAGATATCTCAATATAAACAAGGTCAGAGCCGTCTGCAAGTATCTCTGTCTTGTCAGGGACAGCTTCTATTTTAACAGCGTCCCCGAATGAACGCTGTATATCCTCTGCAATGATATTTTCATTCTCGTCATATGCAACGGCTTTAAGCTCACCCTTTTCATATGGTATGATATAGTTCGCTGTCAGCTCCTTGCCATGCTTGTGGTCGATATCATATGCACCCATTGAAACGCCGTCCTTGAAAAGCTCAACTCTCGGAGCATTTGAGCAAACTCTCACGTCACAAGGAAGTCCGTCGCTGAAATCCCAGTATGGGAAAATATGCACGAACGGGTCGTCCTTATAGTCTGTCCACTCTGCACGGAAAACATATGCGCTGTCTTTTGCAAAGCCTGCTGTGTCGAACTGACCAAAGTAGGAATTTTTCGTGCTGTATGGAGTAGGCTCGCCTATGTAGTCAAAGCCTGTCCAAATGAACTGACCTGCACAATATTCTGCGTCACGGTCAGGGATAATGCAAGCCTCAGTGTTCTTTGCGCCCCAGCCTGTGCAGCTATTGCCCAAAGATGAACACTGCTCGTCATCATCAGTTAGCAAGGTTTCAGACAGTGGGAAATGATAAATTCCACGGCTCTGAACAACAGAAGCCGTTTCGCTTCCGTATATCATCCAGTCAGGGTGAGCGGCGTGGTGTTCCTCATAAAGTCTTTCACCGTAGTTATAGCCTGCAAGCTTGAGAATATCAGCGCATTTCTGACCGTTCTCCCACTGCATATAGTTAGAGCCGAATGTGACATAGCCGTTGCCCTCAGGGTCATGGAGCCTGACGAGCCTTTTGAGCCAAGCCGTTACCTCCTGACCTCTCTCGTCAGCGTGTGTGTCAAAAATCTCATTTCCCACACTCCAGCCTATGATAGAAGGGCAGTTTCTGTCACAGCGCACCCATGAAGCAACGTCCTTTTCTACCCACTCATCAAAAAATCTGGCATAGTCATAGTCGGTCTTTGACCTCTCCCACATATCAAAGCCCTCAGAGAGAATGAGCATACCTGTTTCGTCAGCGATGTCCATAAACTCCTCCGCAGGCATATTGTGAGAGGTCCTGATAGCGTTTATGCCCATTTTGCGTAGCTTTTTAAATCTTCTCCTTATAGCCGCAGGATTGGAAACTGCCCCAAGACAGCCGTTGTCATGGTGTTCACATGAGCCGTGGAGCTTAACGTGTCTGCCATTGAGATAAAAACCGCTGTCGCACTTGAATTTGATAGTCCTGAAGCCGAATTTCTGATCTACACGCTGTACACAGCCGCCGTCCACAAGAATTTCCGACACCATGGTGTAAAGCACAGGCGAGGTGATATCCCAAAGCTCAGGGTCTTTCACTGTCATGGTCTGAGCGGTGAGAGAATAGCTCACGCCTTTCACACGCACAGCCTCAGGTATGCAGGAAATATCCGCCCCACAAGCGTCAGACTCATAGCTTGCCACCTCTTTGCCGTCCTTGTCGAGGATAGTGTTTTTAATGCGTATACCCACAAGAGGAGTACCCACCGGACGAAGCATTTCAGCATTGACAGTTACAAGCCAGCCGTCCTCCTGCTTTGACGTGATGATATAAATGCCGTCATTGCCGAAGCGTATCTCAGGGCTTTCGCAAAGCCAAACCTTTCTGAAAATGCCTGCTCCTGAATACCACCTGGAGTTTGGCGAGTGGTGATCCACACGGACAGTAATAATGTTCTCTCCGTCCTTAACAAGGTCGGTGATATCGAACATAAATGCCGAGTAGCCGTATTTCCACTCCCCTGCCAAAGCACCGTTCACATACACCTTGCTGTCCATGTAAACTCCGTCAAAGCGGATAAAAGTGCGTATGCCCTCTTTCTTTTGGTAAGAAAAAGCCTTTCTGTACCAGCCTGTAGAAGTTTCATATAGGTCATTTGTATTATAAATAAGCCAATCATGAGGAATGTCCACAGGCTTGAAAGCAAAGTCCTCTGAGTAGTCAGAGCCGAAAGCCGCCTTGTAAAATTCCCAATCGTTGCAAAAAAGCTTTCTGTCTGAGTGTGTTTCACAGATATCCATAAAAACTCCTTTATATTTTACTTATCTGAATATGAAAATGTGCATTTATCAAAGGCTTTTCAAGCTGATATTTCTCCGCAAGCCTTGGTCCGCAGGAGTTAGAACCTACCCCTGCCATTGCATAGTCAACGCAGATAACATTGCTCTCGCACCTTTCAAGCTCATAGTTATGTGCCTTTGCCGCAAGCTCCTCCTGCGAAAACTGAGAAGCGTTGAATGAAAACTCCTCTCCCGCAGTGAACATCACACTTGTGTCCTTACTGCTCACAGTGAGATATCTGCACCCATAGTGCGATGAATTTTCCTGCGGTCTTATATAATCCTCGTGCATATCCCCGATATCAGCCGCAAATCTGCCCATATAGCAAGCCTGACGCTTGTCAATGTAGCTTTCTGTAGGACCATATCCGAAATATTCCGCCCTTGAAAAATCTTTTGGCATGAAAAGCCTTATACCGAACCTTGGAAGCATATCTATCTTATTTGAAAACTCCGCTTCGCATTTTATGTCAAGCCCACTGCCGTCAATAACATAAACAGCTTTCAGCCTGCAAAACGGCTGTTGTATGGACCAGCCAAAAGACTGTGTGACGCTTATCTCCGCTCTGTTCTCGCTTGCTGAAAGCTCACAGCCGTAGCTTTTCACATCAAAGTCATTAAGATGCACCTTGTACCAATTGTACTTCATGACATCATTATCCGTAGGCGCACGGAAGAAGTTATACTGCAATGGTCTGTCAAGAAGCTCTCTGCCGCCGAATTTCACAGATACAAACGCCGACTTACGCTTGTCAAAGCGGTAAACAACATCTCCCACTGTCACAGTGATATCAAGAGGCGTTTCCACAGCCTCAACATTTCCTTTCACCTCAGCGACCTTACAAGCCTTGCCCTCTGCTATCCTAAGCTGATCAAAGCACACCTCATAGCCATTTTCACAATAGTCAGTGTCCTCCTTTGCAGTGAAAATAAACCTTATGAATGTTTCATTTTCATACTCCGCTGTATCATTGGGAACATTCACCACAGTGCTTCCCATAGGCTCGATGTCAAAATCCACCCTGCCGATATGTATAATACCGTTTTTGTCCGTTATCTCATAGCGGCAATCGAGAATATCCCCAGCGTTCACAAACTCCAGCGTGCTTGAAAAAACAAAGCTTCCCTCGCTTTCCCCTTTTGTTACTCGCACAGGTCTGTATACCTGCTTTACCTCTAAAAGCCCGGTGTGGGGCGTTCTGTCAGGATAAACAAGACCGTCCATGCAGAAATTGCTGTCATTGTGTCTTTCCCCAAAATCTCCGCCGTAGCCGTATTTTATCTTACCCTCAGCCGTTTTACCAAGCGGCACAGAATGGTCGCACCACTCCCACACAAAGCCACCGCAGAAACGCTCATTGGAATAGAACACATTGTGATAATCCTCCAGATCTCCCGGACCATTTCCCATGGCGTGGCAGTATTCACACTGCACAAGAGGTCTGTTTTCCTCAGGCTTTTCAAGATAGCCTTTCAGCCCGTTTAGATCCCAGTACATACCCGAAACTACGTCAAGCACGCTGTCGGAAGTTCCGTCAAGGCAGTGTGTGCTTTCATAATGCACAAGCCTTGTATCATCAAGCCTCTTTATAAGCTCAGCTTCATCAAGCATATTTTTGCCATATCCGCTCTCGTTGCCCAATGACCAGAACACCACGCAAGGGCGGTTGATGTCACGCTTTACAAGACATTCCGCACGATCTTTTATGGCATTGCCAAACCTCTCGTCGCAAGCAAGCATCGCAATGCCGTTGTAATCTGAATAGTCCCACTTGTAGTCATAATAGACCTCCACACAGCCATGTGACTCCAGATCCGCTTCATCAATAACATAAAGCCCCAGCCTGTCGCAAAGCTGATAAAACACAGGGGAGTTAGGATAATGTGACGTTCTCACAGCGTTTATGTTGTGCTTCTTCATAAGCACAAGGTCAGCTCTCATCTGCTCATAAGAAGCATAATATCCCGTGTCAGGATAGCTGTCATGACGATTTACACCCTTGAACTTCACCGCCCTGCCGTTTATCTTAACAACGCCCTTATCCACCTTTACATCTCTGAAGCCAACCTCCTCGCCGATAACCTCGTCGCCTGCATTGATAGTAAGCCTGTAAAGATAAGGTGTTTCAGCACTCCAAAGCTTGACGTTCTCTAACTTTATCTCAACGCTCTCACCGTCATAAGCCGAAAACTGAGCCATTGTAACACCGTCATCATCGCAAAGCTTTGCCGAAACATCACAGCCGAATACCGTAAACTCCAGCCTTGCAGAGCCATTTTCACCGAGAACAGTTTTCACGATATAATTTTCAAGACGCATTTTTGGTCTTGACAGCACATAAACATCTCTGAAAATTCCCGAAAGCCTTATCTTGTCCTGATCTTCAAGATAAGTTCCGTCGCACCATTTCAGCACAGCGGCAGTAATGATATTCCTGCCCTCAGCAAGATATGGTGTAATATTAAACTCAGCCGTAGCGTGAGAAACCTGTGAATATCCCACAAAGCTGTCGTTCACATACAAATAAACACAGCTATCCACACCCTCGAACACAAGCACCCTGTCCATGCCGTCAGGGGAATAATCATATTCACGCTGATAAACTCCCACAGGTATATCGTCAGGCACAAAAGGCGGGTCAAATGGTATTGGATAGCACACGTTCGTATACTGCGGCTTGTCATAGCCGTAAAGCTGCCAGTTTGACGGCACCGGGATAGTGTTTTCAAACTTTTCGTGAATAAAATCGTCCTCTAGGTCTATTATGCTGTCATAATAGCGAAAACCCCAGTTGCCGTTTAAAAGCTCCATTCGCTGAGAATTTTTACGGTCCTCAAAAGGATCCTGCCCCTTTGCAAACGGCACAAAATAGCAGTGCTTGTCAAGCGTGCCAATGTGCAGTGCCTGAGTATCCTCATGATATATCATTTTCGATCTTGGCGAATTCTCCGCCGCAAGCTTTAAAATATCCATAAATGTTCTCCTTTACAAGTTTATAAATTACTGTAATTATTTTATCAGCTATTGACAGGCAAGTCAATGAATGATATTATTAATTTATAACAATATGAATATGGAGTTGATATTTTTGTTCTTTGCCGATTATCCTATCCTGGGAAACGAAAAGTCCCTGCCACTATATCTGCAAAATATGGGTCATCATCACTGTCAGGATCACATTATAAGACCCGAGGGCTATCACTATGACCAGATCCTCTACTGCACCAAAGGCAGCGGCACGCTTATCTTTGAGAATAAAGCCATTCCCATACCACATGATACCGCCATATTCATACCCGCTGAAACGCCCCACGAATACTATCCAGAAGAGGATATATGGGATATCCACTGGATAGTCCCATGCGGATATGCCGCCAATGATATCCTTACCCAGTTCGGCCTTACCGAGCTTAAAACCTTTCACCTCAGCGACACAAAAATGCTCGAGCATATTTTCCGCAAAATGCACAATGCTCTGCGAACCGACAGTATTTTCGGCAATTACAAAGCCTCTGGCTATTTGTATGATTTTCTTATGGAGTTTTACCGCCTTATCGCCTACAAAGACCCTGCCACGTCAGTATCCTCCGCCCTTATGAAAGCACTGGACTACATAAACTACAACTATTTTTCACCTATCACAATGGACGAGCTTTGCAGTGTGTCAGGAGTAACTAAACAGCACCTTTGTCTGCTTTTTCGCAAAAAACTCAGTATGCGTCCAATGGAATACATCGCAAAACGTCGTATCCAAGAAGCCAAAGCCCTGCTTACCGGTACAGAAAAAAGCATCGAGCAGGTAGCCGAGGAAACAGGCTTTTGCTCAGAAAGCTATTTCTGCAAGCTTTTCAAAAGATACGAGGGCATGACCCCCTCCGCTTTCCGCCAGATCAAATAACCACAAACAAAAAAAGAGCCGCCCAAAGGCAGCTCAATTATGCAGAAAAATTAGCCCTGCTCCTTCATCTTAGCGAAACACTCACTGCAGTAAACAGGTCTGTCCTCTCTTGGCTTGAAAGGAATAACAGCCTCGCCGCCGCAAGAAGCACAAGTTGCTGTATAAGTCTGTCTTTCAGACTTTGTAGCAGCCTTTCTTGCATCTCTGCAAGCTTTACATCTCTGTGGCTCATTTACGAAACCTTTCTCAGCATAGAACTCCTGCTCTCCTGCTGTGAAAACGAACTCGTTTCCGCACTCCTTACATACTAATGTCTTGTCTTCGTACATGGTTCTTACCTCATTACATAAAATTGTGCCTAGTCGGATTTGCACCGACACCTTTGAATAAACAACGCTCTGCTATTAAGCTATACGGCCATATTCCTATCTCAACAGTGATCTCAATTTCCGTCTGACTCTCTGCATTGCATTGTCTACCGCCTTTTCCGACGTGCCCAAGCCTAATGCTATCTGATTGTATGACATTCCTCTCAAAAACGATTGAAATACCTGCCACTCCTGCTCCGAAAGTGCAGAAGTGATCTTATCATAAAGCTCATTCAGCTCCTCACGCTCCACTACGACCTCCTCAGGTACAGTGCCACCGCCGCCAAGAATAGCCTCAAGGACAGCTTCCTCGCCGCCTGAAAGAAGTGCATTTCTGTGAACAGATGAAATGATCTTATTTTTTATACATTTTGTAGCGTAAGTTGAAAACTTCGCATTTTTGTCTTCACGATAGGTCCTAACCGCACCCAGAAGCCCCATAAGCCCCTCTTGGACAAGATCCTCGTGAACCTCGGCGCCATATTTTTTTGCCAGAAACTCCACCGTACAGATATATCTCGCAATAAGCTCACCGATAGCCGTTTTGTCACTCTGTGCATTTAGCACAAGCTGCTCATCTGAAAGCTTTTTCTGCTGATCCTGCCGATCGCCTCTCAAAAAATACCGCCCACCTAATCGTAGAAATTACCGCAAAGCCCCATTCTGATGCCACTGCGTAATGTTATAATACCATTTTAGACCATAAAAGTCAAGAGAATTGACGAAATCCGCCGTCCCTGTGAAAATATTTGTAACATACCACAGTTTTAAGAATGTATTCTTGTGATTTTCAACAAACAAAAAGTCAGCCGTGTCGAAATACACGGCTGACCGCAATTTACGCAACTTTGATGTTATACACGGCAGTATTTTGCTCTGCCATCGCTGAAAATATCCCCTCCGTGGCAATCGTCAGCCACAACAAGAGGAAAATCCTCAACGTAAAGTTTTTTCACAGATTCACAGCCCAGCTCCTCAAAAGCCACTACCTCACAAGACTTTATGCAGTTGCAGGCAAGTGCGCCCGCACCGCCTATAGCACAGAGATAGACCGCACCATTTCTTATCACGGCGTCCCTTACCTCTTGTGATCTCTCGCCCTTGCCGATCATTCCGCCCAATCCAAGATCAAGCAATCTCGGTGCAAACCTGTCCATTCTTCCTGAAGTGGTCGGTCCGCATGAACCGATAGGCTTTCCCTCAGGTGCAGGAGTAGGTCCGGCATAGTAGATAACGGCGTCTTTCAAAGGGATAGGAAGCTCCTTTCCCTCGTCAAGCAAAGCATTGAATCTTTTATGTGCAGCGTCCCTTGCAGTGTACACAACGCCCGAAAGCAATATCTTGTCACCGCATTTAAGCTCTCCGCTCACCGCTTTAAGCTCCTCGGAACGCACCTTTCTTATTTCCGACATGACAAACTATTATTCAGCGTCATCATCGCTTACAAGAGAAAGACCATCGTCAATAAGATCTCTTGCAGTGTTTACAGCACCGATACTATTGCCATACAGATCGTTAAGTGATGTAACGAGCTGCTGAACAGTTTCGCTCAGACTTGTGAATTGTGTCTTAACAGACTCTCTCAGATCAGCAGACTGTGCTCTGATGTTCTTAGCTTCGTTCTTAGCGTCGCTTACTACCTTTGCAGCTTCGGCATTTGCCTTTGATGTTACGTCAGCGGCTTCTGCGTTAGCCTTAGATGTAACAGCCTCAGCTTCAGCGTTAGCCTTAGAAGTTACCTCGGCAGCCTGCTTGTTTGCAGCACTTGTAACAGCTTCAGCCTCCTGCTTAGCGGCAGCTGTCATTGCGGCAGCACTTGACTTAGCTGTCTGAAGTGTAGTATCAGCCTCTGTCTGAGCATTTGTAACAAGCTTCTGTGCCTGTGCGTTTGCGTCAGCAAGAACCTGATCCTGAAGTTGCTTAGCTTCATCTTCCATCTGCTTAGCTGCCTTCTTAGCTTCCTGAACGACCTTATTAGCTGTGTTCTGAGCTTCCATGAACACGCTTCCAAGATCGAATGCAGGAGTGGCTGTGCCGGCATTAGCCTCAGCAGTTTCGAGCTTCTCTTTAAGATCCTCGATCTCCTGCTTCTGCTTTTCAAGCTCAGCGTCCTTTTCAGTTACCTGCTGCTCATAGTCAGCGATACGAACCTTCATTGTATCAGTATTAGCCATAAGCTCGGCTATCTTGTTTTTAGCCTCTTCTACCTTTTTCTCAAGTTCCTTCTTGCCCTCGAAGTCCTGCTTCTGAGCGCCGCCCTGCTTCTCAAGACGTTCGATAGTTTCGTTCTGGTCATTGACCTGAGCCTCAAGAGTATAAATTTTAGAAGTAAGGTCGTCTACATAAGCAAGAACGTCCTGCTTATCAAATCCGCCGACTCTAACCGTTCTTAAATAACCATTACTAGCCATTTCAATCCCTCCACATTAGTGATTATCTCTATTATACAATAAACCACGTTATTTTTCAACTGATTTAAGCCGTTTTCAAAAATTTCATTATTCCATACAAAATAGCAACTGAAATTTATACAAAATGTCTTAAAATCATATTTATCACAGAATAATTATATCAAATTTTCCGTAAGATTTCAAGTGCTTTTGCGAAAAATTTTCAATATCATGATAATTTTCTGAGAATACGAAAATCCCTTTAATTATGTAAACGTTTTCCGATTTTGGTTCAAACAAGGCGGACAGCGTAAACGCCGATCCGCCTTTGAAAGCATTATTACTTGTTCTTGAAGATATTGAAGATATCGTCGTAATAATTTGGATTATCAGCAGCCTTAACGCCAGCCTTGTGCATCGCTTCAGCGTCAGCCTTTGCGTCGTCAGCCTTCTGAGTAAAATTTGCAGTATATGTTGTCGCAGCCTTTGGTGCAGCAGCCTCAGGAACGTCATCTCTGTCAACAAAGTCAGCAGCGATAACAGTAACGTCCATAGCGTCCTTGGTATCAGGATTTGTACCGTTACCAAAAATGATCTCAACGTTATCGTCAGCAGCGTCTGCTATAGCAGCAGTAAGCTCGTCCATATCACTGATAAGGAGATCCTCGCTCATTGTAACGTTTACGATAAGTCTTCTCGCACCCTTGATAGAAGTTTCAAGCAGATCAGAAGAAATGACCTGATTGATGATATCCTGTACCTTATCCTTGCCCTCGCCGTGGCCGATAGCAATATGCGCTCTTCCTGCACCCTTAAGAATAGTAGTAACGTCAGCGAAATCAACGTTGATCTCATCATGTCTTGTAATGATCTCAGCGATAGCGATAACGTCTGTCTTAAGAACTTCATCAGCGATAGCATAAGACTGCTTCATAGTGAGGCGCATCTCGTTTGTGATAAGGTTCTGGTTAGGGATAACGATAAGAGCGTCAACGTGCTTGATAAGAGCCTCGATACCCTTTTCCGCTCTCTCCATTTTCTTAGCGCCCTCAAATTTGAAAGGCTTTGTAACAACTGCGATAGTGAGCTTGTCAAGTGACTGTGCGATCTCAGCAACTACAGGTGCAGCACCAGTACCTGTTCCACCGCCCATACCTGCTGTGATGAATACCATATCAGCGTCCTTGATAGCGTTCTCGATCTCGTCCTTGCTTTCCTGAGCGGAAGCCTCGCCGATCTCAGGCTTTGCACCTGCGCCCAGACCGTGAGTAAGCTTCTCACCTATCTGGATCTGTGTGTGTGCAGCTGACTTATGCAGTGCCTGAATATCAGTATTAACAGCGATATATTCAACATTTCCCTCGATACCGGCCTGTGCGATACAGTTAAGTGCGTTTCCACCGCCGCCACCGACACCGATTACCTTGATCTTTGCGCCTACGACTGGCTCTTCAACATACTCGTAACCCATAATAGAACTCCTCCTAAAAGCGAATTTTCATACTTCTCCGTATTTTTACATATCAATTTATCAAATCAAAAATAAAATGCAAAAAAGCCTATGTGCCGAATATGCACATAAATAGATACAATAATATATTATCATACTTTTGTCAAAAAGTAAAGAACTTAAATGAAACCATTATAAACTTTTTATTAATTATCAATAAAACGACTGATTTTTCAGTTTCATTTGTGTATACTATACAATTAGTTATCCTGACCCCTACCAATCTGTGTTCGTCTGATCGTCCACATAGCCGTTGTCAGCATATCCATTGTCGGTATAGCCCTGATCACCGCCGTTATCATATTCCCAGTCGGTGTTTCCGTTCTCGTTTGTCCACTGATCTGTGCCTGCATTGTCAGCATCATCATTGCCGTCCCATGCGTTGGTATCGTCGCTGTAGCCTTGGCTATCGTCCCCTGACCATGAGTTATCACCGTCCCATGTGTTGCCGTCATCAATATTAGTATCAGCCGATACCGCACTGCTGCTGTCATCTGGCTTTGCAGAGCTTGTGTCGTCAGGTTTTGACGACTCGTCCTGCGATTTCGGAATAGCCGAAATGCCGCTGTCAGCACCATTGTAAATAAGCGTACCCTCGTAATCGTCAGTAATGCTCTTGTCAATTACCGCCTTAAGATATGTAAGCTTGTATTCCATATCCACTGAGCTTCCAAGCTTTATTTCAAGCCTGCCGTCATACATAAGCTTGATATCCGAACGGGTGGTCAGGTCAATAGAGTCTATATTTTTAAATTTCAGATCATGAAGATCATTCAGAAGCTCTTTAAGGATATCCGCCTTAAATGAATCCTCAGAAGCAAGCTTGTCGCCCTGACTAAGGCTTTTAAGCTCAAAGCCCTTTATAACAGGTATATCCCCTGTCGGAGCAGGATTTTTCGTTTCAAGTATCTTTCCCGAAGTAGACAGCACATAGTATGAATTTTTATACTCGATATCAGCCGCCTTTTCGGCCTCTGTGCAGGTTATAACAAGTGTTGACGGAAATTTCTTTGTGACCTTGACATCATCAAGATACACAAGAGTATCTTTCAAACGCTTTTCAACTATATCCGTATTCGTCCTCACAAGGTTTTGTCCCGTTGAAACGCCGCCCACGCCAAGGATCTGATCCTGCTCGTAAAGGGTAACGCCCTCTATTTTTATCTCCGACACATTAAAAAACAAAAACATACTCAGCACCAGCAGCAGCGCCGCAGCCGCAAAAAAGCTGGCAACATACACATTGCGCATATTCACTGTCTGCCGACGTGCCGCAGGCCGCTGTGAGTTCATTCTGTTTTCCTTGTAAGTTCCGTTCATTTTTCTCTTTCCTAACTGCTAGTAATTTACACGTTTTATGTTTCCTCCCAGAAGCGTAAAAGCATTTTCAATGCAGTCATAGCCCCTGTCCATAAGCTTTATATTAGTGAGAGATGTTTCTCCCTCTGCCGAAAGCGCCGCCACAGCTAACGCCGCACCGCCTCTAAGGTCAGGCGCACGGACTTTTGCTCCGTAAAGCTCCTTCACGCCCTCGATGACAGCCACTTTTCCCTCTGTCTTTATATCCGCACCCATTCTCACAAGCTCGTCAACATGGCGGTAGCGGTTTTCAAAAATATTTTCCACCACCACACTGGTGCCTTTTGCCTTAGCAAGTGCCGCCGTGACTATCGCCTGAGCGTCCGTAGGGAATCCCGGGTAAGGCATAGTCCTCACCGTCCGCACAGCTCTTAGCTGTTTAGGCGCTTTTATAAATATCCTGTCCTCATATAGAAATACCTGACAGCCCATTTGCTCAAATATAGGTATGACCGCACGGATATCCCCTGCCCTTGCCCCAAGCAGACCTATCTCACCGCCTGTTGCCGCAGCCGCGCTCATAAAAGTCGCCGCAACTATCCTGTCGGGCATGACAGAGTATTCACAGCCGTGTAGCTTTTCCACACCGCTTATTGTTATCGTTCCGCCCCCTGCGCCGCTTATCTTTGCACCGCAGCAGTTCAGAAACTCCGCAAGATCGCATATCTCAGGCTCTCTTGCCGCATTGTATATCACCGTGTCGCCCTTTGCCAGAACAGCCGCAAGCATGATGTTCTCAGTCGCTCCTACAGAGGGGAACGAAAGGTCTATCCTAGCCCCTCTAAGCCCTCTCGGGCAGGTGCAGCTAAGCACGCCATACTCCTCGTTTATCCTGACACCCATTTTTCTAAGTGCGCACAGGTGCATATCTATAGGTCTCGGACCAAGCTCACACCCTCCCGGGAATGACAGCCTGCATTCACCTGTTCTTCCAAGAACAGCTCCCAGAAAAACGATAGACGAACGCATCTCTCTCATAAGCTCATCTGGCACAAAGGTCTTTACAGCACCCCTTGCGTCCACAGTAACACAGCCGTCCTCACGGCTGCACCTTGCCCCAAGCACTGACAGAATGCGACAAGCCGCAAATACGTCCGAAAGTGCAGGACAGTTATGTAGCCTGATCTCTCCGTTTATAAGAACACACCCTGCCAGCAGCGGCAGAGCTGCGTTTTTTGCTCCCTGAACGGTTATCTCTCCGTTCAGCCTGCTTCCTCCCTGAATGATAAGCCGTTGCATAAGCGTCGCTCCTTTTAAGGTTTTGACTTATCTTATGCAGGACCGCCCATATAGGTTAAAGCTATTTGTTGATATATATCTCTGTAGCGTTTGAAACAGGCATAAAAGCAGGCAAACAAGGCAGATAGAAGTCCTTGCCTATCTTCTTTTTCATATCCTTAGTTGAAAGTATCATGCCGGTAACGCAATCGTCAAACGTACTATCGTCCATATCAGTGATATTCACAAGTATCCTTACAGTGACCTCCTTGCTGGAAAACGGAGGAACAGTGTCGCCTATGACCTCGCCGTCGCTGTTTGTTGTAACGCTGGTCGCATAGCATACCGCGTTGTCATATTCAGAAGAAACATGGCTGATCTCATACTGCGGTATCTTTATCTCAAAAGGAGACGGGTTTTTGATATTGAACACTATATCTGCAAAACGGTAGCTTGAACTCAACTCAGAACCAAAAGCTTCTTCGTTGTATACAGAATAATTTGACAGCGCATATGTTTTAAAATCCGTCATACCCATTGTTTTGAACACGTTGTCGTCATATCTAACCACGCTCTTGTCTGCGTCGTTGAAAAACAGCGGTGGGAAGAAGAACACCATAAGCACAAGCACGATAATAACAGCCACAACTGTCTTTATTATCTTGCTACGCTTTACATATGAATCTCCCACCTTTACTCCCTTGCTAAGACCTGTCGCCGCCTGCGCAGGCATAGCCGCAGCGTCCTCAAGGAAATCGTCCTCATCGTCCTCTTCCTTGTGCTTGGTAGGGTCATCGTAAGTCTTTGTGGCACGGTCGAACTCCCCTGCCTTGTTGAACTTTTCTCCGTCAAAAATCTCGTCGGCGGTGCGGTTCACTCCGCTGCCCTTGAACTTTTTATCTGACAGCTTTTTTATCTTGTCAACATCAGGCACTTCAATGCTGTCCATTGAAGCCCTCTTGTTATACTGTCTGTAATTCTTATCCATTATTTTATCCCCTTAAATTTTACGTTCCTTATCCCTTAATAAGCGGCTCTAAAGCCTTGAATATCCTGTCCTCAGTATCGGCAACATGAAGCTTTGCAGCGTTTTCCGAGCACTGTCTGAGCTTCTCAGGGTCTTCTATAAGTCCCTTTACAGTATCAATGAAAAGCTTTTCCGTCAAGTCTTTTTCTTCGATAACAAAGCCTGCTCCTGCGTTTTGCAATACCATGCCGTTGTAATACTGGTGATTTTCAGCCACCATAGGCGACGGGATAAGCACAGAAGCTCTGCCCATTGCTTCAAGCTCCGCCAGCGAAGCTGCTCCGCACCTTGATATAACAAGGTCAGCCGCAGCCATTGCCACAGGCATATTGATATAATCCTTTATGATACGTCTGCTGTTGTTGATATCTATACCCATAGCCTTCAGCTTTTCAGGATAGTCCTTATAGCCCTGATAAGTGCCGTAGGAATGTATATGACACACCTTAACATCATTGTCCTGATACCATTTCAAAAGCTTTGCGATATTCTCATTAAGCACTCTCGCACCCAGACTTCCGCCTGTTGAAAGCACACATATTTCATTTTCATCAAAGCCAAGCTGTTTTTTAGCCTCCGACTTTGACATGGTGTTGAAAGCTCCCCTTACAGGCAGACCTGTCACCACCGTCTTAGCATTTTCGGGCATATACTTTTCTGCCTCTTTCACAGTGAGCATAACAACGTCCGCAGACTTTGCAAGTATCTTGTTTGTCACGCCCGGAAAAGCGTTCTGCTCGTGAATAGCCGTCTTTATGCCCATTTTAGCGGCTTTTCTAACTATAGGTCCTGAAACATATCCTCCGGTTCCTATAACAAGATCAGGTCTTGCTTCCTTTATTATCTTCTTTGCAGTGCTTCCTGACTTTACAAGACACCCTGCCGCATGGATATTTCTTTTGAGATTTACCCAGTTAGGCTTTCTCTGAAAGCCCTCTATCTTTATAGGATAGAACTTATATCCTGCCGCAGGCACGAGCCTTGCTTCAAGCTTTTCAGGATTTCCCGCAAAGCTTATCTCAGCGTCAGGATAATGTTTTTTTATGATCTCCGCAATGGCAAGAGCAGGATTTACATGACCTGCCGTACCTCCGCCTGCAAGTAAAACTCTGAGCATAGAACTAATACCTCTTTACTTTTTTTTGATGCACTGACGTGAAACGTTTAGCATGATACCCATTTCTGCAAGCTGTATCATCAGTGCAGTACCGCCGTAGCTGAAAAACGGCAGTGAAATACCCGTGTTAGGGAAAGCGTTGCAGGCTACCATAATGTTGAAAAGCGCCTGCGAGCCTATCTGTATTGTTATACCAGCCGCAAGAAGCATACCGAAACGATCCTTGCTTCTTGAAGCGATCATGAAGCCCTCGATTATAAAAAGCACAAACAGCAGTACCACTACCATTGCACCCACGATGCCAAGCTCCTCGCAGATAATAGCGAAAACGAAGTCGTTTTGTGACTCAGGCAGATAGTATTTTTGCCTTGACTCTCCAAATCCAAGACCGAACCAGCCGCCCGAGCCTATAGACAGCAGGGATTCATAAGTCTGAAAAGTCGTTCCGCTAGGGTCAGACTCAGGATTTTTCCAGCTCTGTATACGCTCTGAAATATAAGAAAATCCCGACCCTGACGCCATTTTATATATCAGCAGCAGCACCCCGAAAACAGCACACACACCTATGAACTTCCAAAAAGTCTTTTTCGGCATACCGCTTATGAACATCATAGACACGCCTATGATACCCACCAGCATTACCGCCGACATATGCCTCTGTAAAACAAGCACCAGTGCCACCGCACCCATTATCACCGTAAACGGTATAACGCAGAATTTCCAATCCTTGAACTTAGGATAATTCACCGACATTATGTATGCGAAAATAATAATGAACGTTACCTTCAGAAGCTCCGACGGCTGAAAGCTGATCGGACCTATTTGTATCCAACGCCTTGCACCGGCAACGTCTATTCCGAAAAAAGCTGTATAAAACGTAAGAAGATATGTGGCGATAAACGCAATATATGCTATCTTAG
Organism: Ruminococcus sp. RTP21198st1_G1_RTP21198_201120; assembly: GCF_040924265.1. Classification (NCBI taxonomy): domain Bacteria; kingdom Bacillati; phylum Bacillota; class Clostridia; order Eubacteriales; family Oscillospiraceae; genus Ruminococcus; species Ruminococcus sp. RTP21198st1_G1_RTP21198_201120. The sequence goes on along the minus strand of NZ_JBCOMH010000009.1, from coordinate 90,515 downwards.
TGTTCTGAAAGAAGTGATAATCAAGATAGCTCGTGGCAAACATGAGAAGAAGACCAAGTCCGGCAGACTTGAGCTGGCTCACCAGATAATAATATCCATCGTTATATTCACTCAGACCCCACGCATAGCTTGCAGAAAACATCATCAGAAGTCCGAATACAAGCAACACCATTACAAGAATGAAAAACGGCTTGTCTATCTCCGTAAGTATAAATCTGAATCTATGTTTTCTTTTTGCCTGTGCCACAGGTTGTTTAAGAGGAACGTGACTATTATACACTATGCTTCCGTCACGTTCACGTCTAGGACCTCTTATAGCCAAACAAACAACCTCCCAACAAAATCTCTATATGAAAAACTTTCCCGAATATATCAAAAACGCTATCGCCGCCGCAGCCCCTGCCACAGATATCACAGCGAATATCCCGATCACGGAGTGATCCCCATGACCCTTTTTCTGCAAATGCTCATGAAGCGTGTAACCTTTCATAAGCAGCTTTTTTCTTATCTTAAAAACGATATACTGCAAAAGCCCACAAGCTCCGTCAACGACCACCGCCGCACCTGCCAGTAGGAAAACGAAATATTCTCCCGAAAGCAGCACCGCCATAGTCATAAGACCACCAAGCGCCAGCGCACCCGACTCGCCCAAATAAAGCTTCGCAGGACTGCACCCCCAAAAGAGAAAACCTCCTGCCGCACCCATTGTGCAAACAGCAAAAAGCTGAGCGGCGTCAGAGCCTGCCCCTGCCGCAAGACCGCTTGACAGCCCTGCCGAAAATATCAAAGCCGTTACAGCGCACAGCCCGTCAGTACCAGTGTCGGTCTTACCGCCTGCGCAATCGTGTATCTTCACCATGTTTATCCCCACTGTCATAAACAGCGGAAAAAGCGGATAAAAAAGCCTGCCGAACTGCACATAGCCCAAGTGAAAAGGCATAAGCACAGCCGTCTGCACTCCTCCGCAGTATCTAAGCCCCACGCATACACCAAGACATATAAGATACTCCATACATATCTTGTAAAAAGGCTTCATGCCTATGCCAAGCTTTTTCTCCTTAACATAGTCCTCTGAAAGCCCGATAGCCGTGAGCATCAAAACTCCGCCCAAAGCGATAAACACACGCCTTGAAAACTCTCCGTTCTCAAAACTCAGCACCGCCTGCGAGTCATAAAATATAACTCCCGTAACAATGCCGAATATAACGCAGAGCATTATGACAACTCCACCGAATTTCGGCTCAGAGCCGTCCTTTGCGAACCTGTCGCCTATATAAAAATCGAATTTGCCTGTTTTTATCCTGCGGAAATATGGTATGAACACTCTGCCGAGAACATATCCCAGCACCATTTCACACCCCAGTATCACCGCCTGCACGCTCCAACTCATTTTGTCAGTGCATTGAACACTTCTTCAAGCTTCATTCCTCTGCTTCCCTTGAAAAGCACAGCGTCGCCCTTTGCAACTACCTCTTTCAAAGCCGCCGCAAGGTCATCTCTGCTTTCAAAGTGCCTGCAATTTTCCTTTGCAAAGCCCTTTTTCTCAGCACCCTCTATATAGCACTTTGAGTCCTCGCCAAAGCAGTAAAGCAGGTCAGCCTTTGAAGCCGCAACATACTCTCCCACATTTCTGTGATAGGTCTTTGAGTTCTTGCCAAGCTCCAGCATATCTCCAAGCACGCAAATGCGCTTGCCCTCCGCCTGTGCCTGTGAAAGCACCGAAAGGCTCGCTTTCATTGAGTCAGGCGCAGCATTGTAGCAGTCAACTATATATGTAACTCCGTCAATGACGGTAACATTCTGTCTTAAACCCTCCGGTTTGAACTGAGCAATGCCCTTTACGATATCCTCAGGAGGAGTATCAAGCGCAAGACCCACACAGAACGCCGCAAGAGCGTTCTTTACATTATGCTCGCCCAAGCAGTTTATCTGGGCGGCTATTTTTCCGCCCTCATAGTTTATAGTAAATGTTATGCTGTTGTCAACAGTCTTAACACCGCTTGCATAAACATCGCAGTCCTTCTTTGATACAGAATAGTAATAAACCTTTCTGTCAGAATGTAACTGCACCCCTGCAAGCAATTTATCATCACGGCAAAGTATCAGCGGAGCGTCATAAGCCGCACCGTCAAGTATCTCAAGCTTCGCCTTGAGAATGTTTTCCTGCGTGCCGAGATTTTCAATATGTGAAATGCCGATGTTGGTTATAACAGCCACGTCAGGCTGACATGACATTGACATTCTCGATATCTCGCCCTGATGCGACATACCCATTTCGATAACAGCCGCCTCATAGCTGCTGTCAAGACCGAAAAGCGTCTGTGGCATACCTATCTCATTGTTGTGGTTGCCCTGAGTTTTCAGCGTCTTGTATTTCTGCGCCACAACAAGGGCTATCATATCCTTAGTGGTGGTCTTTCCCACGCTTCCTGTTACGCCAACTACCTTAACATCGAATTTAGACCTGTAGTATCCCGCAATGTCGAGCAATGCCCTTGCAGTGGAGTCAACGATCATACATCTTGCACCCTCCACAGGTCTTTCCGTAACAACAGCCTCCGCACCAAGCTCCATAGCCTTTGCGGCAAAGTTGTGTCCGTCAAAATTCTCACCCTTTAGTGCAATAAAAAGCGAGCCTGGCTTTATTGTTCTCGTATCGGTGGAGATATCGGAAATTTCAACGTCAGCAGGATAGCCGTAGCTTCCGTGAACCGCCGATATTATCTCCTGTAAGCTTAATTTTTCCATTTTAATTCTTATCCGCCAATTTCTCGGCAGTATCTCCTTTCCCTTATCTTATAAATATATCTTTATCGCAAAATCGCCCACAGCCGCTTTGCATATCACGGGCGAACACTGTTCACCCCTACATTTTTCTCTTATCTGCCCTCAGCTTCAAGCTCTTTAAGAGCGTCCGCAACGACTTCTCTCTCGTCAAAATGTATCTTCACACCACCTGCAAGTATCTGATAATCCTCATGACCCTTGCCGGCAAGCACGATGATATCGTCCTTTTCCGCATGATGTATAGCCCAGTGGATAGCCTCACGCCTGTCAACGATAGTTATGTAAGGGGTCGTCTTGCCCTCCAGACCTACCAGAACATCGTTTATGATATCCTGCGGATCTTCATTCCTCGGGTTGTCGGAAGTGACGATAAGAAAATCAGCATTGTCCGCCGCAGCCGCAGCCATAAGGCTTCTCTTTGAAGCGTCTCTGTTTCCGCCGCAGCCGAAAAGGCATTTCACCTTTCCGCTTGCACTGTTCTTTATAGCTGAAAGCACGTTCACAAGTGCGTCAGGAGTGTGAGCATAGTCGCATATAACAGTGAAATCTCTACCCGTCGGAACTATCTCCGCTCTTCCTCTTACGCCCTGCATTGTACCCAAAGCTCTGATAGTCTTGTCAACGTCAAATCCAAGGGTCTCACAGCAGGCTATAACAGCCAGTGAGTTTGAAACGTTGAAAAGTCCGGGCATATTGAATGAAACATTGTGCTTTATCTTTCCGTCAGTGAAAACATACTTCACACCGCTTGCTGAAAGCAGGATATCCTCTGCTCTGAAATCAGCCTTTGTACAGCATGAATAAGTTTTCGCAGGACAGCTTATCTCTTTGAGATACCTTCTGCCGTATTCATCGTCTATGTTGATGATAGCGTTGTCAGATATAGTGAAAAGTATCTTCTTAGCCTGATAGTAATTTTCCATCGTGCCGTGAACGTCAAGATGATCCTGCGTCAGATTAGTGAAAACGCCTACCTTATAATGACAGCCTGAAAGTCTTTTCTGCTCCAATCCCTGCGAGGAAGCTTCCATAACAACATAGTCGCACTTCTCATCAGCCATTTTTCTGAAAAGCTCATAAAGGTCATAAGGCTCAGGAGTCGTTCTTGCAGTAGGATAAACGTCGTCGCCTATCTCGTTCTGACAAGTGCCGATAAGACCAACCTTACAGCCGAATGAAGAAAGCACCTTCTTTATAACAGTTGTGATAGTCGTCTTTCCGTTAGTGCCTGTTACACCGATAAGAGTAAGCTCCTTTTCAGGGTGACCGAAAAATGCCGCACACAGCAGAGGGAAAGCCTCTCTTGTGTTCTCCACGATTATCTGACAGTCAAGCCCCAGATCTCTTTCGCAGACTACAACTGTACAGCCCTTTTCTATCATGTCCTTAGCAGCGTCATGTCCGTCAAAGGTCTTTCCTTTTATGCACACGAACATCGAGCCTGCCTTGACAGCCTTTCTTGTGTCGCTTGTGACGTCACTTATCTCCATATCAGGCAGAGAAGTTTTCGCAACGTCCTTTATGATATCATATAGTTTCATAATTATCATTCCTTATCATGGTTTCTTACTGTGAGCCTACCGAGGTCACTGCAAATGTTACCGACACAGCCGTTCCCATTGGAACGCTCTGTCCTGCTCCCACGCTCTGATCGGACTGTGCAACTGCACCCTCCTCCTCATAGCCTGAGCCTTCTGCCGTCAAGTTAAGACCATACATATCAAGCGTAGCCCTTGCCTGCTCCTTTGTAAGTCCTTTAAGTTCAGGCACCGTAACAGTTTCTTCCTTGGCGTTTGCTTCTGTGTAAAGCACGACCGATCCGCCATGCTCTATCTTTGCGGCAACAGGCGTCTGCTTAACAACAGTGTCGCCCTCGCCCTTGACCTTGACCTCAAGTCCAAGATCTTCAAGTGTCTTTTTGGCTTCCTCAACAGTATAATACTGAACGCTAGGTACTGATACCTGCAAGTCTGCAAGCTCGCTTTCGTCATACTCAGGGAAGATCCCCACATAAGGCAGAACGTCTGAAAGCACGTTCACGCATATAGGTGCTGCCACCTGGCTTCCGTAGAATTTCTCGCCCGTCGGGTGGTCTACCATTACGAGCATTACTATCTCCGGATCGTCGGCAGGAGCGAATGCACAGTATGAAGAAACATACGTCTGACCGGTTGAGTCCTCGTCTATTTTCTGTGAAGTACCCGACTTACCGCCTATCCTGTATCCCTTTATATAGCAGTTAGAGCCAGGCTGACCTTCAACAACGCCCTCGAGTATCTCTCTCATAGATGCTGAGGTGTCCTCAGAAATGACCTGACGTCTTACAACAGTGTCCATTTTCTTTACAATGTTGCCGTTCTCGTCAGTTATACTGTTCACTACCTGTGGTGTAACAAGATAACCGCCGTTTATAGCCGCCGAGTAAGCTGTTATCATCTGTATCGGCGTTACCTTATTTGTCTGACCGAATGAAGATGAAGCAAGCTGAACAGGGCCCATGTTGCTAAGCGGCATACTGATAGAATTTGATTCCGCAGGCAGGTCGATACCTGTCAGCTCGTTGAAACCGAACGCATTGTAATACTGACAGAACTTTTCAGAGCCAAGCTTCATGCCTATCTGAATGAATACAGGGTTACATGAGTTTAGCATTGCCTGGGCAAAATCCTGCGAACCGTGGTCGGTAGTTGACCAGCAGTGGAAAGTCGTGTCCTCCACCTGTATCTGAGTGCCGCAGCCAAAAGTATCATTAAGAGTGATAGCCTTTTCTTCCAAAGCCGAAGCACCTGTTATGACCTTGAATACAGAACCCGGATTGTATGTTTCTGAAACCGCCTTGTTCTTCCACTGAAGGGACCATGCGTCAAGCTGTTTCTGCTTGTAATCGTTTGAATCTTCATCAAGCCCCGCAAGCTCCGCCGCCGTTTTTTCATCGGAGATAGCCGCAGGCTCGTTAGGGTCATAAGGATCAGAAGTCGCCATTGCGTATATCTGACCTGTCTTAGGATTCATTATGATACCGCAGGCTCTGTCAGTAGGCTGATTTTCCTCAACTGCCTTTGCAAGCTCTTTTTCAAGGATATACTGAATGTTGGCGTCGATATTCAGATTAAGATCGTCGCCGTCTTGAGCGTCATAGCTCTGCTTGTATCTGTATGGTATCTCAGTTCCGTCGCTTGCCTTTGCAGTGATTATCCTGCCGTCAATGCCGCTGAGATAATCGTCATAGTAAGCTTCAAGACCATATATGCCGTTGCCCTCATAGTCCGTGTGACCAAGAACAACAGAAGCAAGAGTATTCTGCGGATAAAGTCGTCTTGTGGTAGGGTCGCACCTTACGCCGTCAATGCCAAGCTCCGTGAGCTTATCCTCGATAGCCGTGGAAACGGTCTTTTCCACCTCTTTTTTCAGCACGATGTACTGAGTATCCGTCTTAGTGAGTTTTTCTCTCACAGTGTTAGTGTCTATCTCAAGATTGAGTGCCAAAAACTCCACAAGCTCGTCAAGACATTCGTCCCCTGATTTCGTTGCGTCAAGTCTTTGCTGATATGTAGCCTTCTTGGACGCGTCGTCCTCTTTGGCTATATATCCTTTAAGCTCCTCTATCTTCTTGTCGTTGTCATCAAGCTTTTCTTTGAGCATAAGAGGGTCTGCATAAACAGTATAGACCGTTGCGCTCTGAGAAAGCACCGTTCCGTTTGAATCATAAATAGTGCCTCTTGACGCTGAAACAGCCGTGCTTTTAAGCTGCTGAGCGTTTGCAAGGGACTGCCACTTCTTGCCGTCCTTTATAGACACCGAAAAGATGGTCGCAACCGTATATATAAGTATCGCCGCCACAGGCAGGCTCAGCCAAATATTCAGACGTTGTTTCATTCTGGCACTTGGTCTGTCGGTCATAAATATCTCCTCTCAGGACATCACCGCACATACAAAATCTTCAATAAATTAGCATGATACGGCAAATATCGTATTTTCACACATACAAATTAATAGAACAAGAAAGCTAAGCACAAATATCTTGTCCCTAACTTTCCCCATAATTATTTTATTCACTAAGCCCCGATATATTCCAGAACAGAGCTGAACCAGTGTTTTATCTTAACGAACACATTGTCGTCCTCGGCCTTTACCACCTTTGCCACCGAGTCTGACTCCACAGTAACATACTCTATCTGAGATTTATCCAGCTTTTTAAGTCCCAGCTCATTCTCAGCATACTCCTCGACCTTTGACATATTGGTCTTCTGAGCAAGCTCTGACTGTAAACTTACATTCTCTCCCTGAAGCTGAGCAAGCTGTTCCTCCTGTCTGGTCTGCTCCGAACATAGGCTTGATATTTCGACTCTGCCGTATATCATCGTTCCAAGAACAACAGCCACCAGCAGACAAATGCCTATCACAGCTACTACCGATATGGTTTTCTGCTTTAGTGCAGGGTTTTTCTTATATTTTATGGCTCTCTGAGCCTCCGCCTCCTGAGCGTTGTCATAGGCACTGTAATCAAATGCCAAGTTATGTACCTTTGCCATTGCGGTAAAACACCTCTCACGATCCACGGGCAAGCCCGTTATTTACACATTCCCAATTTCACACAAATTTCACTCAGTCCTTGATCTTCTCGATCACCCTGAGCTTAGCGCTGCGGCTTCTGTTATTCTCCGCAAGCTCCTTTTCATCAGCCTCTATAGGTTTTCTGTTCACAAGCTTTCCCCTAGGCGTTCTTCCGCATATGCACTGAGGAAAATCAGGCGGACATATACAGCCCTTGCAGAAGCTCTGAAATCTCTGCTTTACCAATCTGTCCTCCAACGAGTGGAAAGTGATTATGCAAAGCCTGCCGCCCACGTTAAGACAATCGAATGCCTTGTCAAGAGCGATATTCAAATGTTCAAGCTCCTTATTTACCTCTATCCTGATAGCCTGAAAAGTCTTTTTGCAAGGGTTTTTCTCACGCCTTGCCTTCTGCGGAACTGCGCTTTTTATTATCTCGGCAAGCTCCATAGTTGTCTCTATCGGTTTTTGTTCTCTGTATTTTACTATCTTAGAAGCAATGCTTCTTGAAAACTTTTCTTCGCCGTACTCGAAAATTATCCTCGCAAGGCTCTGATAATCATATCCGTTCACAACGTCCTTGGCGGAAAGCCCCTCCCCTGACATTCTCATGTCAAGAGGCGCGTCATTGTGATAGGAAAAACCTCTCTCCGCATTGTCAAGCTGATAAGAGGAAACGCCCAGATCCATAAGAATGCCGTCAGCACCGCTTATGCCGAGCCTTTCAAATATCTCGTCTATCTCAGAGTAATTCCCTCTCACAACAGTCGCAGGATAGCCTGCCAACCGTTCAGTCGCAGTTTTCACCGCCTCGGGATCTCTGTCTATAGCCACAAGCCTGCCGCCCTTTTCGCCGTCAAGCCTTTTAGCGATCTCTCTCGAATGTCCTGCTCCTCCGGCAGTGCCGTCGCAGTAAATGCCGTCAGGTCGAATGTTCAAACCCTCCAAGCACTCATCAAGCAGTACGGGAATGTGGTTAAATTCCATTAAAAATCAAGCCCCTCCAGAGCTTCCATAAGCTCGTTATCATCAATGCTGCTGTTGAAATCGTCCCAGCGCTTTTTATCCCATATCTCACATCTGTCAGATACTCCGGCCACAACGATCTCCTTTTCAAGCCCTGCCACCTCTCTCAGTGACTGCGGAACAAGTATCCTGCCCTGCTTGTCAGGCTCGACCTCGCACGCCCACGCCATAAAGCTTCGCTGTAAAGCTCTCGCCTTAGCCATAGGCAGACTTCTGATCTTTTCGGCTCTTTTCTCGAAATCCTCAAGGGAATAAACGAACAGACAGCCGTCTATACCTTTAGTTACAATGAACCGCTCGCCGATAAGCTCTCTGAGCTTAGTAGGAAAAGTCATTCTTCCCTTAGCGTCCATAGTCTGATTGTAAGTTCCTTTAAGCAAGCACGCCAGCAAGCCGTTCACCTCCCTTGACCGAGTTAAGCAATGAAATGCCACATTTGAAGCACTCATCACCACTTTTTTGCACTTTTAACCACCGTACAATAATTATACACTATATTATAGAAAATTGCAACAGTAATATTTCCCAAAGTGAATTTTTGCAAGGGATTTTTCTTGGACACTTGGTCAATTTAAGAGAGATTTTAGGGGGATTTTGTAACCTTCGCCTTTTGATTTGTCACCGTCTTGTAATTTGTAAACTTTTAATTAATTTTACGTCATACAATATCTTGTGGTACTTTAAACATTTGCGCCTGTATAAAGATAGCAGATATTTCCGTGAAACTCCCATACATTCACATCGTATTGACCTTATAAAGTTATTGTAACACAACATATAGTATACGTCAATAGGTTTTGCGAAAAAAAGCACAATTATTTCTGACGCTGTGACAGAAAAAGCAAGAAGGGTGATGAACGGTAGAATATAGTGTCGCAAAAAGGTTAAAATTCGGTAACAAGGGAATTTGTTTTCTAATTTAATTATTACACTATCCGATTTTGTAAATTTTCATTGCTTAGATAAAGAAAATAAAGATTGAAGAGGAATGGAGCATGAGAGAGGGTTTTTAACGTTAAAACAGCCAAAAATAATAGTAAAATTGCACAAAACCGCAAAATAAAGTGGCAAAAAAGGCAACTGCAAGGGTAGAAATACAATATGCAGTAAAAAAGCGGACGCACCGGGGTGCGTCCGCCAAGCCTCAGTTATTTACTTGCAAAAATTCTCAATGTATCTGTCGATACACTGTGCCACGATCTCAGTAGCGTGTTCACGATCCTTAACATCATCGACCACAGTGTCCTTGTGTTCAAGTGCCTTGTATACCGAGAAGAAATGACACATCTCATCAAAAATGTGCTTAGGCAGTTCTGAAATGTCCTTATATATGTTGTATGTAGGATCATTGAGCGGAATGCAGATTATCTTCTCGTCAGCCGCACCATTGTCAAGCATGGAGATAACGCCTATAGGATAACAGTCAACCAAAGACAAAGGCGCAAGCGTTTCCGAGCAAAGCACAAGTACATCCAACGGGTCGCCGTCCTCTGCATACGTCCTAGGGATAAAACCATAGTTTGCAGGATAGTGGGTCGATGTGTAAAGTATCCTGTCCATTCTCAGAAGGCCCGTGGTCTTGTCAAGCTCGTATTTTACCTTTGAGCCTTTTGGTATCTCTATTACCGCCGTGAATTTTTCCTTTGTTATCACCTTTGGTGAAATATCGTGCCAGATGTTCATGTACATTCCTCCTGTATTTTCATTCAGCTTCGTACATACCCTCAGACTTTAGATTTTCAGGTATGTCAAAAACCGTTTCGCCGTCCGCCTCAACGCATGAGATACAACCGGCGTTGTCCTCGTTTATCAAGTCCCACAGTGTTACAACTTCATCTTCACCCACAACGTCTATCCCAAGCCTATCAAAAAGCTTCTCAAGCTTCTTTGGATTGCGTGAGTATATCTGAAATTCCTGATAGTCTGTGAAATATATCTCCTCGTCATTCTTGTGCGAGCCAAATCCAAATCTCGATACTCCGTCATTTACAAGCACAGTGCCGTAACGCTTCATTATAGCAAGGGCGACCTCTTTCGTGCAGTTATCAAGATAATAGGTCTTGTATCCATCTCTCTCGCTGTCAGGAAGCTCCAGAAAGAAGAATATAGGTTCAGCGAGCTTCTCTATCACACCGCAGGCGACCTTCGCCATGATGTCACAACTCAGCACACCCCTTATATTATCCCCCTGAATGTGGCAGCAAGACCGCAGTTTTTCCGCTCCGCCCACAGATACGCCCTGACAGAGGGTAAAATTATCTTCCATAATATCCTCCGTAAAATAGTTTTATTACCAATAGTATAAACCATTTTCGCAGATATTTCAAGTATAACCTATGAATTTACATTAAAAGTTTACGGCAGTACAGCCTTTCAGCCATACCGCCGCTGGAAATCACAAAATTCAGAAAAAGAACAGCGTTCTCACGCATATTTCGCAAACAGCCTGTTACTTGCCTCTCTGCTCAATAATGCCGATCATCTCGCCCACATCTTTCATACCCGAAACTTCGCCCATTTTGAACCTCATCTTGAACTCGTCCTCCACCGCACCGATAAGAGTGATATGCTCGATAGAGTCCCAATCCTCGATATCATCAGCCGTGGTGTTCTCGTCCACCTCCAAAGTATCATCATCAAAAACATCTCTGAAAACATCATCAAGTCTTTCAATTATCTCGTCCTTGCTAAGCATAATGCTCCTCCTTCACCTTTATAACAGTATTTTTATCCTCATACCCCTCAACTAAAAGCCGCCAAGCCGTGTTGCCCTCTTCGTCCTGAGATATCTTCTCAAAGCCGAAGCTTTCATAAAGCCCTGCCACCATTTTATTTTTCGCCGTAGGGTAATAATGCCCGTATATCTCTCTTATGCCACGCTTTTTCGCCTGTGCCACCAGACTATCCAGCATAGCAAGCTCCATATCCCTTTTCAGCACACGGCATGACATCAGCCAAAGCTCGATATCAAGCCTGCCCTTGTCCTCGCTGTCTGTCTTTCCGATAGTCACCGCCACAACGCCGTTGTCACCGAATTTGTCATAAAGCTTTCCATACAGCCTTATGTATTCATCAGAGTTATAGACCGCCTCCATTTGCTCCGCAGTGTATCTCTTTGTAGTGAGATTGAACTGATTGCTCTTGTTGGTGAGCTGAGTTATCCTTTGCAGATACAAAGGTGAAAAATCCCCTATCTCTGCCGTCATTTCAAGACTCAAAAGATAATCATGATAATCCGCAAACCTGCTCTGCGCCTTTGCACGCTGAGCGTTCGCCCTGTACATATCATTGCGTTTGAGGTCGTCCTCCGACAGCGTAACAGTTTCAAAATATCCCGAACGGTCAAGCACTCTTATGTAGTCCGTGACCTCCCCTATCTCAGGCACAGCCGTTCCCCCAAGCTGTCCCCTGACTATCTCCCTCTCCGCAGGGTTATCGTCCACAAAAACAAACGCCTCAGAAAGAATGTTAAGCTCCTCCGCTGTGTCAACGATATTTTTGTCCTTTGGCAGCCAGTTGGCTTTTATCGCCACAAAATCATCAGGCCTTAGCACGCCCTCAGGGTGGGAAAGCCCAGCCAAAGCGTTCTCTTCCTCGTTTTTGGAGCATACCGTCAAAAGCACGCCCAAGTCCTTGTGCGCCTTAACATACTGCTGAAACTCAAAATAAGCCATTGCCTCAGCCGTTTCCTTGCCTATCTCGAGATTTTCCACACCGTCGTCACCAACGATGCCGCCCCAAAGAGTGTTGTCAAGGTCAAGAGCCAGCGCCTTTTTGTTCTTGCCAAAGATAGCCTTTATAATATTCGCCACCTGAAAAGCCAGCTCAGGTATAGCCTCGATATTGAGAGCATATTTGTAGAGATACCAATACTTCGGCTCGCTCCACTTTTCAAGCCCATATGCCGCTGACAGCCAGTTTATATCATTGAGATAAACCTCCGGTCTCTGGGCTATCCTGTCATACAAAGCCGAATTGAGCCTTGTGACGAAGTTCACCTTTCCACGCCTGTCGGAAGCGTCCATGTTTCCCATAAGGCGGAAAAACGGAAGCTCAAAATTGTTCTGTATCACAGGACAGCCGAAATGCTCTTTCACTCCGTCCCAAGCCTGAGAAAGCCTGTCAAGCTCAGCGTTCAACCCCTGCTCTATCTCCTCTTCACCCGACCTGGGGGTAGGTGAAAAGCTGAGGTTTCTAAGGCTCGTGTGTATATAAACGATATCAGGTTTAAAGCGGTCAAGCTCCTCGTTTGAGAACACAGCGTCCTGCCAGAACTGTCCGTATTCCGATCGATAGAACTCACATTCAAAGCCCATGTCAAGCAAAAACAGCTCCAATACCGACACGATATCGTCCGTAGTCGAGCCGCCCAGCACAGCCACCCTCTTTTTCAGCCGCACCGCTCCGTCGCCCAAAAGCTGCCTTTTCAGCGACCTTTTCTTTTTCATTATAAACCCATTGTCAAATGGATACTCCAACTCTTTCATTCTTTTTTACCTTCTCTTAAATAACTCTCAGCCCCTATGAGCCTGTCACTTCTTCCTGCTGTACCTAAAATCGCAGTATGGTGCACCCTCAGCAATAGTTCCCGTCCTAACGAGTTTCATGTTCATCATGTCCGCCAGCACAAAATCCATTCTGCATATGTAAGCCGCCAGCTCAGGACACCCCTCGTCCTTGCAAAGCTTGCACGCCCCACATTCGTGATAATCATACCCAAGGTCATATTCACCATTGCCCGGCAGTATGTCCACCACCCAGTCGTTTTCATATAACCTCTTGTGACTGTCCTCCGACCATTTCAAACGCCCCGGCATCTTCTTAGGGTCAAGATAACTGTCCACATCACCCATTACCTTGTGAAAAAGCTTTGAAGCGCAAAGCCCGTCACGGAATATCTCAAAATTCTCCTGCGCAGACTTCCCGGTGCTCCTGTTCATGGCAATGTAATAGCTCGCCATAATGTACGAACTCAAAAGCTTTGACTTACCAATATTCTTAGCCCTCGCAACTATCTTCCCATGTTCTTCCTCTATCTTCTTAGCCACCTCTTTAGGAAAGCCTCTCCTTTTAAGCTCCGCCTTTACCACACTGTGATAAAAGTGAAATATCATCTTCACACTAAACGTATTTTCCATATTTTCACCTTTCTATCCGTTAAACAACACCAACTCTATTCCCGATTATCCATATTGTAAATAACGCAAGCAAACCCGGTTATCACCGCAAACAGTATCGCACCGCCCATTTC
>NZ_JBCOMH010000009.1:0-76798 GCF_040924265.1 Ruminococcus sp. RTP21198st1_G1_RTP21198_201120 | reverse complement strand
CCTCCTGCAATGCTGCCCCAACAAAATAGCCAGCCATAGCCGCAAAAAACATGATAACAACAGCCGCCACCGTCCTAATTTTTTTCATAACGCTCAACCTCCAGCCTATCTCATATTATCCAAAGCCATAAAGTGAAATATCATCTTCACACTAAACGTATTTTCCATATTTTCACCTTTCTATCCGTTAAACAACGCCAACTCTATTCCCGATTATCCATATTGTAAATAACGCAAGCAAACCCGGCTATCACCGCAAACAGTATCGCACCGCCCATTTCCTCCTGCAATGCTGCCCCAACAAAATAGCCAGCCATAGCCGCAAAAAACATGATAACAACAGCCGCCACCGTCCTAAATTTTTTCATAACGCTCAACCTCCAGCCTATCTCATATTATCCAAAGCCATACGGCAAACCTCGTCCGTTAGCTTCACCTTACCCAAACCTACAGCACACAAACCACAAACCAGTACACATAAGGTACCAGCGTCATAACAATATCATAAACTGCAAGAATTTTTCCCGACAGAGCATGACCATTCGCCGTACCCTTTTTCCAAACCAACAAACTGTACAGCACGCTCACCGCAATATGTATCAAACCACAAGCAAAAATTATCCAATGAAAAACACCGTACTGAAACTTCCCCTCACTGCCTGTCAGCTCAAAGCTAATGATTATCACCCAGCCCAAAAGGTCATTTCCCAGACCACTGATAACATGAGCCGCTATAGCCAAAAATTTCTTCATAAGCATACCCCCTATGCCAAAAGCATCTATTTTTTATTTTCTGATAACTAACATTTTATCATCACCCTGCACAAAATTTGCCCCACAAATTCGTGCAAACAAATGATTTATATTTTAATTTGGCAACATTTCTGCAATTGTTGCATTTTTTATGCAACAAAAGTGGTGATTTTCGGGATAAGTAGAAAGCGTTTTGATACTTGCGGGCACGTACAAGCCCTGCGACTTAGTGAAACCGAGGTGCGTTTCTGGAACAGGCTGTAGAGTACTTGTGTCAAAGCGTGGGTGTGCATTGCGGTATTTTGTGTATACGCAACCTAGGGCTTAATACCCAATGTCGCACCCCGAACGTAACTTGAAAATTGAATATAAATACAGCTAAAACACGAAACCTATGGCAACAAATCTGTAGGGGCGAACAGCGTTCGCCCGTCGAAGAAACAAGTCCACGATTACAACCATTGTAGGACAGAACAAAAAACTATCCTATCACGCTTGTAGGGGCTTGGCGAAATTTCTGTTCGCAAGCTCACAGAAATGCGACAGCCCGCTCGAAGTGACGAGGTTTGAATTTGCCATAAAGTCATGCAGATGTACAAAGACGTGCGAGGGGGTCGGGACGTCGGATTTCTGCAAAGCAGAAATTGCGCCGTTCCCCTACAATTCTGAAATTATAACAAATTCTGAACACGGGCGAACGCTGTTCGCCCCTACAGTTATTCGGGATAGTTTATTCCTCCGCAAAATCGCTCCGCTCTTTGCGTATCTACGTTTTGCTATGGGATAGAAAAGCGGTGCAGATTTAATTCTCCGATATCACTTTCATCTAATATCTGACTTCTATATGCTATTTTTCATTAAATCTGCACCTTGTCGGCTTGCGCCGAATGAGGCTCTGCCTCATACTCCGCTAGGGGCTTTGCCCCTAGACCCCACAAGCCCTCTAGCGCCGGGCTTGAGCGTGCGCTTTATCTCTCGCTTCGCTTGGTGCTTTATTTTACTTTATGCTTGCAATTTACTTTGGTCTGCTATGCTCATTCCTCACTCCTCACTTAACTCCACTCCTCACTTAAGCTCCTACTGTATCCTAATATTATTCAAACAATCCACCTTACTAGGCGTTGAACAGCTCGTCAACGATATTGCAAACAGCAGGTCTGTGCAACCCACTTCTTTACAAAAATCAATAGCGTTTATATCAAAATATCTGAAATCACAAACATAGATTTTTGAGAAACCATGGGTGAAAAATGGTATCAGAGCATTTCCAAAGCTGTCTTTAAACACCACAAGCACTCTGCCATTGTCCACGCCCGTGTCTATCTCAGCTATCTCCTGATCCACGTTGAGTATCGCAGAATAGCAGTTCACGCCCTCTGCATAGTCAAAAAACAGCGTAGACTCCACAGGGTTTTTAAACTCCGTATCATAATACTTTACCGTCAGATCATCATTATTGTCAGGCTTATAGTAAATGAACTTATCAGGATATTTTTTCAACTCACTGTTGTAATTGCTGTAAGCATACATCGTTCCCACAAAGCCGCCTATCTCCCATTTATCGTAGGTATCAAGGTCTGGAAAATCTATTCCCGACTGATCGGCAAAAACCTGCGCCGCATAATATGCTCCCAAAGGCTGCCAGTGGTGATCCGTTCTTGAGTAGATATATTCCTTTGTATGCTCAGCCAGAGCGTCATAAACATCGGTGTTGATTATTCCGTTAAGACCTGCGGCAATGTTGTCGATATTGTCTTTCTGATCTGAAACAGCGTCCTTGAGATTGTTCGGCATATAATAAGCCGCCGAAGTCGGGATAGACATATTGTATACGTTCACGCTGTCCCCAAGGTCAGCCTTCCATTTGTTTATGGTGTTCGCATACTTGTCGCCGTTCTCGAACGTGCCATAGTATGCACCCATTGCACGGACGTTTTCGCCCTTGCCGGATACTATAACGTCACCCTCCCACTGACCGTCGTCAAGATTGTCAGGCACGTCAACTATCTTTTCGCTTTCCGTTGTTTTTTTCGTAGTTGTGCTTGTGTCGGTGGTCTTTGCATCCACAGTGGTGGTGGTCCTCGAACCTGTAAAAGCCGTTACCGTTGTTGTTTTTGCGATCTTATCCTGATCCAGCTCTTCTTTTTCCACCGTTTTGAAATCGCCAGTTATAACAGTATCGTTGAGCTTTATTCCAAGCATATTCGTGAAATCAGAGCAGAAAGATTTAAGCTTTTCTCTGTTTGGAACAGTGTCGGTAAAATATTCGGTTATTCCGCTTGTGAAGTCACCGTCAAAATATGATGACAGCGAAAATTTCGGAAAAGTCGCAAGGTTTCTGTTTTCTGACTGTATAAAACCGCTTTCACGCTTCATCACAAGCAGTGCCGCAAACACGCCGAAAACAATAAGCAGGCAAACAACAGAATTTATAACATTAAACTCCAGCTCATGAATATTGTTTTTCTTAGCCTTTTCACGTTCCTCACGACGTTTTTTTGCCTTTTCGATGCCTTTTCTGTAAGCTTCCTCTGCCTTAGCGTCGCTTTCTTCTTTTTCCACAGGATCAGGTTTCGGCTCAGATTTAGGCTCAGCCTTTTTTTCAGCTTTCCTGACAGGCCCCTGCTCTTTCTGAACAGGCACTCTGACATTTATAGTCGCCTCTACCCTGCTGGGCTTCTGAGCATTCTCAGGCTTTTTCTCAGGGCTTCTCTTGTCGATTATCTCGACCCTTTTTCCTGCGATAACAGGGCCTTTATCCTGTGCCGCTGCGTCATATTCCCTATAATAGCTGTCAGGGATCTTCAGCACGAAATTCTTCTTATTCGGCAGCTTTTTCACAGTTCCGTCTGCTGAAACTGCCACAGATATCTCTTTTTTAGTGCCGTTTATGTGATTTTTCTCTTTGGAAAATGGTATAATGACCTCATTATCAGAAGCCTTTTCCTCAGCATTTTTCTCCTGAGCTTTTTGTACAGACTGAGAATTTTCAACTTTTTCGGCTTTTTTCTCAACTTTTTTCAATGCTTCTTCATTATCATCATCAGTATTTAGCCATACGCTTTTCTTTGGCTTCAAAACAGGCTCGTCCGTCCAAATGCTGTGGCTGAGAGCCTTGTTTTTTCTGACTATCTTTTCCACTATCTCGTCATGGACAGTGGAGCTTTTCTCCGTTTCGTCAACTTTTGCCATGCTGACAGCTTCAGGCTTTTTCTTTTCCTCGCCTATGGGCTTTCCACCGAAAGTAACGCTGTCAAGATACTCTGTATAGGCTTCTGAAAGAGCCTTTGTATCAGGCAGTTTGAAGTCCTTTTCAAAATCTTTATTATTTGCCATACTCTTTCACCTGCCTAAAATCTGAAATACAAGAACGGATTGTTTGTTGTGTTCACAAGCAGAACGCTTGAGAGAACAAGTATCGCCGCATTGCATATGATACCTGCTGACTGCATAAAATAGGCTGTACCCTTTGCAGAGAGCGCCTTTTCTTTGATCTTTGGTATAACAGGCATTGTGAAAAGCACTGCCGCTGCAAAAAGCCAGATATTGTTCATGAAAAGGTGCTGTGTAACTGTGTCGGTCAGCTTGTTTCCATTTGCGCCAACAAGTGCCTTGAAGAACGTACCCAGCGAGCCGAGGTTCTCAAAATAGAATATTCCGAAGCCTATGAAAATAACAAGCTTTGTATAGATATGTGCAAGGGGTACGGGCATTTTCTTCATGCGCTTTTTGCCTATGAGCATTTCAAAGAATATGAACATTCCATAGTAAAGTCCCCAGAAAACAAAGTTCCAGCTTGCGCCGTGCCAAAGTCCTGTGCAAAACCATACAAGGAAAAGTCCTCCGTATTTTCTTCTTTTGCCGAAGATAGGGAGATAAAGCACATAATCTCTGAAAAATGAGCTAAGGGAGATATGCCACCTCTGCCAGAACTCCGAGATAGTTTTGCAGATAAAAGGATATTTAAAGTTCTCATCAAAGTGGAAGCCGAATATCCTGCCAAGACCGATAGCGATATCTGAATAGCCTGAGAAGTCAAAATAATACCACAGACCCACAAGAATTGCGCCAAGCCATGTGCCTGCCACAGAGAGGGTCTTTATATTTTCATAGCCGTTTGAAGCAGAGCCGAAAAGGGCTGTTACAATGGTGCTGAGATTATTTGCGATAATGACCTTTTTGCCAAGTCCGAGGATTATTCTTGAAAAGCCGTCGGAGATATCCTTGGCGGTGGTCTTTCTTTCGTTTATCTCCTCGCCGATAACGGAGTATCTTACGATAGGTCCTGCAACGAGCTGTGGGAACATGGATACATACAAAAGAAATCTGCCGAAGTTTTTCTGCGGCTTGACCTTGCCCCAATAGCAATCGACGGTATAGGAAATAGTCTGGAACGTATAGAAAGAGATACCGATAGGCAAAACGATATTAGGCACCGGTATGCCTAGACCGAACCAATTGTTGAGATTTTCCACAAAGAACGCCGTATACTTGAAACCGAACAGCACCCCAAGGTTAAAGACAAGCGACCATGCAAGCGCCGCTTTTGCCTGCCAGCCTTCGGGGTGTTTTTCTATCACCCGACCATTTATGTAGTCCACAAGGGAGGAAACTATGAGGATACTAACCCAGACAGGCTCGCCCCATGCGTAAAAGATAAGTGAAAACACCACCAGCACTGCATTTCTTATGGCTGTACTGCGTGTGATAAAATAGCATATCAGGCACACAGGCAGGAAAAAATACAAGAAAAATAGATCTGCAAATACCACAACAAAACTCCTAACAAAAATTGATAAAACAGCCATTGTCGGCTTATTCCGACAAAAGGCGATACACATTTAAGTATATCACTGAACAAACTAAAAGTCAATTAAAACAGAGGCCTGCGGAAAGTTTTTCGGTTATGCACAAAAAAAGCCGCACAAATTGTACGGCTTAGAAATATCTAAAAATCATGTGCAAGTGACCGATAACGGGCAAACAATGTCCGCCCCTACAGAAAGTCACGCATTTACGCTGTTTAATACTTTATTTTCAGGGTCTTGCCCGGAACGCTCACGCCGTCTGACAGAGTGATAGGGAGCTTTTGCTCCTCAGAGAAGCCGATAGTTTCGCCGTCTTTAAGCTCAACGCCCTCAGAAAGCACATACTCGGAGATAGAAAGCAGGAAGCCTAGTAGGTCGTTAGGCTGTTTTGGAGAGTCAACTATCTCCATTTCCTCATATCCGAAAAATCTCATGCCTGATGTGAAAGCGCAAAGACCTGTTTTAGCAAGATACATACCGGTATAAATAAGTATAGGCATCGGATACTCGCCGTCTTTGATAGTTTCGGCAAAGTTCACATAGAAATTCTTTTCATAAACTGTCGGGTCTTTATAGATACCGATAGCGTTATCGAGCTTGAGCAGAGAGCTTGCCACCTTTGCAAAGAGGATAGCCTGTTCAACAGCGCTTGTTTTATTCATTACAGCGAGCATAACGTGCGCCTGATGCTTAGCGACCTCGTTTGCGCCCTCTTTCCAGAGAATGTTATACTTTGCCGCATTTTCAGCTTCCTTGTTAGGAACTGGGTTAGGCATAAGTGAGCAAGCGACCACCATATCGCCAACCTTGAATACCATAGCGTTGTCTTTTACATCGTCCTGCGGAACGATGTTCCAATCGTCTTTCAGAAACTTTTTAAATCTGAGCCAATCCATGTTAGCATCTGTGTAGAGAACGAAGCCTGCAAGGACGTTGCCTTCCTTTTTATCGTCCTTGTTTTCCTGAACGTTTTTGTTTTCTTCTGACATTTTGTTACCTCCATAAGATAAAGTCTGTTGAAGTCATTATAGCACACTTAGGGAGAAAATGCAACAGGGGGGAGGTAAATGAGGAATGAGGAGTGTTCAGTTGTCAATGATAGGTGACACATCTTCTCAAAAAATAATGTTAAGTAACTAATTGCAGCTTTTCATTTGGAGAGAGCCGTAGGCGAGCGGAGAATGAAAAGCTGCGGCGACTCACATCACATACAGATGATCTTGCAGAACTTCGTTTGGAGTTCTGAAATTCAAGCATACTTTGGGTATATTATTGGATTTTTTATTATATCTTACCAGCTGCATTCTGCCGTCTTCAAGACTGTACATACGTATTTTCTTATAAAATCTCTTTTCATCTGTTCTGTGCTGTCGCTCTACTTTGCCGTTGTGGCGAGGTGTCGCTACACGAATCCTGTGGTATATTATGTCGTTCTTTTCCAGCACCTGTTCAAACATAGTTTTACTTTGCTTATCTCTGACGAGTAAAGCCGTTGTCCATTCTGTTCCGTTATCTGTCTGGATCTCTCTGATCGGAAACGGAAATGCTTTGAACAGCTTTTCAAGAAAATCCTTTGAGCTATAAGTGCTATGTTCATCATACATCTCCCGGAAGCAAAATCTCGTACATTCATCTACTGCCGTGTACTGGTAGTATTTCCGTCCATCTGCGACACAATAGCTCGGTACGAATTTTACATCTATCTGTATCTTTTGTCCGGGATATACTGCTCTTTCATACGGCTTGTTTTTCCTTGCTCTGCGCTTTTCTGTCTCCGGTTTTACCCATTTCTTTATCACCCTAAGCATACTTCCATATGAACGTTTATACCCGCTTTTTCGCAGACTATCCCAGAGCATAATCATATCGTCCTTATACCGTGGATAACGTCGCAGTATCATTTCTTTTTCCTCTGCTGTATGTTCATTTGGATGATGATGTGGACGGTGACTTTTTTCTTTCAGACTTTTCCATGTGCCGTCATACCTTGCCCTCCACTCATATATCGCCTGACGACTTACATGATAGCGCCTTGATGCTTCTGTTACTCCTTTTTTATTTGAATATTTAACTACCCGTTGACGAAAATGTGCTTCCTGTGCTATAATGTTCATAGACAACTTCCTTTTTGATATTCTTGTTTTGGTGGTACTTAACATTATATCATTTTGGAAGTTGTTTTTCAATTTGTTTTGTCAACTATCTATTGTAACATAACAGGGGAGGTAAATGAGGAATGAGGAGTGAGGAATGAGGAATTATGGTATCGCCTGCGGCGATGATTTTTTTTGTAGGGGTGAACAGCGTTCGCCCGTTGATTTAACACTTTTGCGACATACTGGTGCGACCTTTGGTCGCCCGCTTGTTTTTTTGTCCTTTCTTTATCACCCTTCCCCTTAATAACTTGTATACTATGTACCTGCACAAAAACGCCGTCCTAAAAATTTCAGTACGGCGTTGCGGTTTATTTTTCTGTGCCTGTGTTCATTTCTATCTTCTGTGTTTCAGGCTCATTGAAAGGCAGTTTTACTGTTATGGTCGTGCCTTTATCCGGTTCGCTTTCAAGGGATATCTCACCGCTGTGATATGCGACTATGTGCTTTACTATAGAAAGCCCTAAGCCTGTGCCACCTATCTTCTTGGAACGGCTTTTATCAACTCGGTAAAAACGTTCAAAGATTCGGCTTTGATGTTCGTCGGATATGCCTATGCCAGTGTCGCTGAACACTGCGAAAGCTTTGCCGTCCTCTATGCCAACCGTTACATTCAGGCTTCCGCCCTCATGATTGTACTTTATGGCATTGTCCATGAGATTTAAAAACAGTTCGGTGATGTAGCTCTGATTGCCGTATATCTGAACAGGTTCGCCCTCAATGGTCATTGTGACCTCTCTATTATCTGCCTTGTGACGGAGTATCTCCTCTACGTCATGGGCGGTTTTCAGCAGGTCTATCTTATCGTTTAAAACGTGTTCCTGCTCCTCTATCTGGGAAAGCCTGATAATATCGTTTATAAGATACAAAAGTCTTTCGCTTTCACGATATATCATACCGCCGTATTTCTTCACGTCCTCTTCCTTGGTGAAAATGCCGTTTTCAAGAAGCTCGCCAAAGCCTTTTATGGTGGTAAGCGGAGTTTTAAGCTCGTGAGATACGTTGGCTGAGAAGTCACGGCGTATCTGCTCGCTTTGTATCTCCTCTGTTACGTCAACAAAGAAGATTATGATACCAAAATCAAGGGTATTTTCGCTGTAGACCTTATTTGCAAAGGTACGGTAAAAACGGCTTTTTTCTGTGATGATACCTTTTGCTGCACCGCTTTCCTTGGCTTCTTCAAGCAGACCTATTATCTGCTGATCGTTGGTCATATGATTAATTTTGGTATGCTCCGTAGGGTCAAAGCTGTTGCCGAGAATTTTCAAGGCGCTCTTATTTACTGAAAGCACTGTCATGTCCTCGTCAAGAAGTATCATGCCCTCAACCATATTTTCAGTGATAAGTGATATTTTTTCTCTCTCTGCCTTTATTTTATTCATGTTCTTATGTATTCGTCCCATAAGAACGTCTGCATTTTTTATGATAGGTTCAAGTTCTTCATAAGGCGTTTCAAACTGACCGATATTCTCGTTTCTCAGATCAAGCTGTTTCACAAGAGAATTTATCGGCTTTATCATGCTTTCTGAAAGCTTTATGGAGATTATGGTGGTGATAAAGATTATTCCTCCTGCGAACACCACCAGCATTGGTATCACTGCAAGGAACACCCCTGCAAGGTTTTCCTTATCTGTAGAAAATCTCAGCACACCGCCGTCATATTTTATGGCATAATAATATGTAGTATATCCAAGGGTTTTGGAAAATCTTGTGGATTCGCCCTCGCCATTTGCCATAGCCTCTTTGAACTCTTCACGGTCGGAGTGGTTTTCCATTTTGGCGGGATCTGCTTCAGAGTCATATTTTACATTGCCCTGTGCGTCGATAAAGGTGACACGGACATCATATTCTACTGATCTTTCCAAAATATCAGCCATTTCTGAGGGTTTATTGTTTCCTGCGGCAACGAGCTTTGCAGCGGATTTAAGCTCATTTTTAGTGAAACGCTGATAGGTAGAATATCCAAGAGAGCCTGCTACTAAAAGGAAAAACAGCACTGTACATGAAACAAGTATCGTCATGACTTTATAGAGTTTTTTCTGCATATGCTGTTCCTCCTTATCTGAAAATTTTTATATTTTGTAGCCTATGCCACGGACTGTTTTGATAAGATCCGTACAGCCTGCGGCTTCAAGCTTTTGTCTGAGGGTCTTGATGTGCATATCAACAGTTCTTGTTTCCCCTGCAAACTCATAGCCCCAGACCATTTCCATAAGCTTATCACGGCTCACGGCTATGGACTTATGGCGCATAAGATACATCAAAAGCTCAAATTCCTTATAGGTCAAAACGACCTCCTGACCGTTATATGTACAGATACGTCTTGATGCGTCAAGGGATACGCCCTGTTCTTCTATGACATCGGCTTCGGCATTCTGCTTGCCTGCACGTCTTAAAACGGCTTTTATTCTTGAAAGCAGTTCCATTACGCCGAACGGCTTTGTTATATAGTCGTCTGCGCCCATTTCAAGACCTGACACCTTATCAAGCTCGCTTGATTTTGCGGTAAGCATTATAACAGGAACGTCCTGAGTGTGGCTGTCTTTTTTGAGCTTTGAAAGTATGGAATATCCGTCCTCGTCAGGAAGCATTATGTCAAGAAGCACCAGCGAAGGCTCTTTGTTTCTTATCTCTTCATAAAACGGTTTTGCTTTTGGAAATGCTTTCACCTCATATCCGCCTGATTTAAGTGCGCAGGATATAAGCTCTCTTATTCCGTCATCGTCTTCTACACAATATATAAGTGCCATAGATCTTACCCCTTTTCGTTAAAACTCTTTAGCAGGCAGAGCGTATTTCTCGCTGTAGCGCTTGACCTGTCCGTCAAAGCCCTCGCCTGAATTTTTAAGCATCTGGACATACTCGTGGACGTCAAAGCTTTCGTCATTTTCCTGTATAAGACAGACCGCTATATTTGAGCAATGGTCTGAAACTCTTTCCAAATTTGTGAGCAGATCGGAGAACACAAAGCCCATTTCTATGGTACACTCGCCTGTTTGAAGCCTTTTTACATGGCGGTTTTTAAGCTTTGTTCTTATCTTATCCACCACTTCCTCAAGCGGTTCAACTCTTGTGGCAAGCTCCAGATCGTGCTTTTCAAAGGCTTCCATGGCGATATCCAAAACATCTCTTACAGCACTGCACATGACTTTTACTTCGGCTGTTGCCTGTGATGTAAAATTCAGATCCTTCTGCTGTTTTTCCTCGGCAACGGACACCATATTCATGGCATGGTCGGAGATACGCTCAAAGTCGCCTATAACATGAAGTATAGTTGAAACTGACTGAGAATCCTTTGCAGAAAGATCTCGGCTCGAAAGCTTTACAAGATATGTGCCGAGTCTATCCTCATAGAGGTCGACGGCTGCTTCATTTGCGGCTATCTGCTCTGCCTTTTCCTTATCGTACTTATCGACGCAGATGCTCATTGCCATGTCTATGCTTTCTTTTGCTATCTCGCCCATGCGGTTTGTAAGCTCTCTGCACTTTTCAACTGCAAAAGACGGTGACTGGAGAAATCTTTCGTCAAGAAGCTTGAACTGCTCTTCGATATTGTCCTTATTTCCCTCCCCCTCTTTGTCTTTGACAGTGAGGTAGGCAAGCTTTTCAAGGACTTTGATAAATGGCAGAAGCACGATAGATGTTGACAGGTTGAATATAGTATGCACAATAGCTATCTCCTTTGCGCCCACAACTCCGTCAACGAACGAGAAGCCGATAAAGGCATTGAGCAGATAGAAAACTGTAAGGAAAAGCAGTGTTCCTATTATATTAAAATAGAGGTGGACAACTGCAACACGCTTTGCGTTTTTGCTTGTGCCTATTGATGAAAGCAGTGCTGTTACGCAAGTACCTATATTCTGTCCTAAAATTATAGGAAGCGCTGAGCCGAAGGTTATTGCACCTGTGGCTGAGAGAGCCTGCAAGATTCCCACTGACGCTGAGGACGACTGAATGATAGCGGTAAGAAGTGCGCCTGCAAGAACGCCCAGAATAGGGTTTTTGAACCAGAGAAGCACTTCTGCGAACTCAGGAACGTCTTTAAGAGGTGCGACTGCACCGCTCATTGAGTCCATTCCGAACATGAGCACTGCAAAGCCTACGAGTATAGATGCGATATCCTTTTTCTTATCGTTTTTTGAGAATGTCAGCATTGCAACGCCTATTATCGCAAGGATAGGCGAGAACGAGGACGGCTTGAGCATATTGATAATAAAGCTGTCGCCGTTAAGTCCTGACAAAGACAATATCCACGCTGTTACGGTAGTCCCAATATTTGCGCCCATTATAACGCCTATGGCGGAATGGAGCTTCATGATGCCTGCGTTTACAAAGCCCACCAGCATTACTGTAGTGGCTGAGGAGGACTGAATGACCGCTGTTACAGAAAGTCCAAGCAACATTGCCTTGATAGGGTTTGAGGTGAGCCTTTCAAATATTTTTTCAAGCTTTCCTCCTGCGAGTTTTTCCAGCCCGTTACCCATTACATTCATTCCGTAAAGGAACATTGCAAGACCGCCTATAAGGGTCAGAACATTAAAAATCGTCATACTGACACTCCCTGATAATAATTTTACACTATTGTTACAATGTTTACAATGAACATTATACAACATAATTGTAAAATAACAAATCAGGCTGAGTAAAATCTGAGTAAAATCGTACAAGAAGAGCAAAAAGGCGGTATTTCCGCCTTTTATAATGATATTTTACATGATTCTTTCTGTTTTATGGACGCCTGTTACGGAGAATACCACCCATTCTGCGATATTTACCGCATGGTCACCGATACGCTCGAAGTATTTTGCCACCATAAGGGTATCTATAGCTTTTTCACCGTTTGCTTTATCGGCGGCTATCTCGTCAATTATCTTATCCTTGGTCTTTACAAAAAGCTCGTCTATTTTATCGTCAGAGCTTATGACCTTTCGGGCAAGGTTCTCGTCGTCGTTCACATAGGCGTCGATAGCGTCGTTCACCATTTGTGTGGCGGCTCTTGCCATTTCACTGATATCGCTAAGATCCCATTTCTGCTTTTTCTTTATAAGCTGGATATTCAGATCTGCAATATCTGCTGACTGATCGCCAACACGCTCGATATCGGTTATCATTTTAAGTGCAGCGGACACACGTCTGAGATCCTCGGCAAAAACAGGCTGCTGCTGCAAGAGCAGGTTAAGACAGATCCTCTCTACCTCACGCTCCGCCTCGTTTATCTTGGCGTCAAACTCCACCGTTTCACGGGCAAGCTTTGTATTCTGCTCTTCAAGAGATTTTATTGACATTGCGATTATCTGCTCTGTCATTGCTGCCATAGAAAGCAGCTTTTTGTTAAGCTCGCTGAGCTTATTGTCAAAATTCGCACGCATAGATATTTCTTCCTTTCACCTATATTTCCAAAGCGTTTATCCGAAACGTCCTGTGATATACTCGAGAGTTTTCTGTTCCTTAGGATTGGAGAAGATACGCTGAGTTTCGTCGAACTCGACTATCTCGCCATGGAGGAAAAAGGCTGTTTTATCGGATATACGGGTCGCCTGCTGCATATTATGGGTGACGATAACGATAGTGTAATTCTTTTTAAGCTCTGTGGCAAGCTCCTCTATTTTGATAGTGGAGATAGGGTCAAGGGCTGATGTAGGCTCGTCCATAAGAAGCACCTCCGGCTTTACGGCAAGTGCTCTTGCGATACAGATACGCTGCTGCTGTCCGCCTGACATACCCAGGGCTGACTTTTTAAGTCTATCCTTTGTTTCGTCCCACACGGAAGCCTGACGGAGAGTTGTTTCGACTATCTCGTCAAGGTCGGCTTTTTTCTTTATGCCGTGAGTTCTTGGGCCGTATGCGATATTATCATATATGGACATCGGGAAGAGGTTTGGTTTCTGGAAAACCATTCCCACACGCTTTCTAAGCTCGGTTATTTCCATATCTTTATAGATATTCTCCCCGTCAAGGGTAAAATCCCCTGTTATCTTACAGCCCTCCACGAGGTCGTTCATACGGTTGAGGGATTTAAGAAGAGTGGATTTTCCGCAGCCTGAAGGACCTATGAATGCGGTTATCTCTTTTTCGGCTATGGACAAGTTTATATTTTTGAGAGCCTGAAAATCTCCATAAAAGAGATCGCAGTTTTTCACCTGCAATTTTGGCTGTGTCATTTATTAGTTTCCTCCTTTGGAAAGCTTTCTGGCAACAAGGGACGCAAGTCCGTTAAGAAGCAGAACTACTGCCAGCAGGACAACTGCTGTAGCGCTTGCTTCGTTCATATAAAGTCCCTCGTTTGAAAGTGAATACATATGGATAGAAAGGGTACGTCCTGAGTCTGTAAGGCCTGCATACTTGGCGATAGTTCCTGCGGTATAGATAAGAGCGGCTGTTTCGCCGAAAATTCTTCCCATTGCAAGGATAACGCCTGAGAGGATACCGCTTATGGCAGGAGGCAGAACGATAACGAAGATAGTTCTGAGCTTTCCTGCACCAAGTCCGTAGCTGCCCTCACGGAAGCTGTCGTCTACAGATTTCAGCGCTTCCTCGGTAGAACGGATTATGAGCGGAAGCACCATTATCGCCAATGTGCAAGCGCCTGAGAGCATTGAGAGCTTCCAGTTAAGGGCAAGCACAAAGAACATATTTCCGAAAAGTCCGTAGACTATTGACGGGATACCTGAAAGTGTTTCTGTAGTAAGTCTTATGACTCTGACAAATTTATTGCCTTTCTTTGCATACTCAACGAGATATATTGCGCAGAATATGCCCAGAGGTGCGGCTATTGCAAGGGACACCAGAAGCATTTCAAAGGTGTTCACGATAGCGGGGAGCATTGACACGTTCTCGGTGGTATAGGTCTTTGCGAAGAGGGACGGTTTCAGATAAGGCACGCCCTTTATCACCACATAGCCCACGATAAGAACGAACACGCTTATGGTAAGCACAACTGCTATTTTGGTTAGGATATTAAACACCAATGACATGGGGTGTGTTTTATAGGTTTTCATTCTGTCTGACATTTTTATCACCCTTTATCCTTTCTGTTTGTGACAAGGTTAAAGCAAAGGTTCAGAAGAAGAATGAACACGAACAGCACAACGCCTGTTCCGATAAGAGCGTCATAGTGAAGTCCTTCGGCATAGCTCATTTCGATAACGATATTGCCTGTGAGGGTACGGACGCTGTCCAGGAGTGAGTGAGGAATGATAGTGGAGTTTCCTGCTATCATGATGACTGCCATTGTTTCGCCTATTGCTCTGCCCACTGCGAGGATAACGCTTGCGAGTATGCCTGACTTTGCGGCAGGGAAAACGACTGTTGCAACCGCTCTTTCGTGTGTTGCGCCAAGGGCGACTGCGCCCTCATAGTAACTGTCAGGAACGGCTTTAAGTGCGCTCACGCTCATGCCCACGATAGTAGGAAGTATCATGATACCAAGGATAATGGAAACTGTAAGCACGCTGTTTCCTGTTCCGCCGAAAAGGTTTCTTATGATAGGAACTACAACTACCATGCCGAAAAAGCCGTATACAATGGACGGTATGCCTGCAAGAAGATTTATTGGAGGCATGAGCCACTTGAAAAGCTTTTTAGGACAGAACTTTGCCATAAATATCGCTGTTAAAAGTCCGATCGGCACACCGATCATTATTGCTCCTGCGGTGCAGTAGAGAGAGCCGACTATCATAGGGAAGATACCATATGAAGCAGGGACGTTTCTAGGACTCCAGTCTGTGCCGAAGAGGAAGTTTCCCACGCCTATTTTTGCGATTGCAGGACAGCCTTTAGCGAACATGAAGATACATATTACTATTACTGCCGCAACTGAAACGCAGGCGCAAAGGAAAAACAATGCTTTCATCGCTTTCTCAAGCAGGTGGGAACTTTGTTTTGCTGTTGGCTTCTGAGCGGCTGTATTCGCTGCCACCGCTGTGTTTTCCGTCAACGTAATTATCACCTCTGAAAATTTTTCACTTGTTTTTTGCTTAGACAAACGGGGCGACTTATAGCCGTCCTCAGCCTGTCGAAAAAAACTCAAATAACGGGCGAACGCTGTTCGCCCCTACATACAAACAGCGTATTTTCGCCATTTGTAGGGGACGGCGCCCTCGACGTCCCACTTGTTTCAGACTTTTTCAACAAGCTACGGGCGACTTATAGCCGCCCTTATTTTTTATTGGTCTTTCACAGGCGGGCGACCTCAGGTCGCCCCTACAGCAATTTATTTGCTTTCGTCAGACCATGTTGTCTTTGAGCCTGTATAGATAGACTTTATCTCGTCCATTGTAATATCTTCAACTGCGTTATCCTTATTTACGATAACTGCGATAGCGTCCTGAGCGATAGTTACAGACTTGATACCCTGTGAAAGCTCGTCGTCTGAGATATCTCTTGAAGCCATACCGATATCAGATGTGCCGTTGATAGCATCCTTGATACCTGTTGATGAGTCTGACTGCTGAACGTCTACTGTTACGTTTGTGTTTGCCTTCTGATATGCTTCTGCAAGCTTTTCCATAACCGGTGTTACTGATGATGAACCGCTGACTACTACCTTACCGGAAGCGTTGTTTGAAGCGTAAGCTGCTGCGCTCTTGTCGATCTTTATGTAGCCTGCCTTTTCGATGATATCCTGACCATCTGAGCTGAGGATATAGTTCTCAAAGTCCTGAGCGGCGTCTGAAAGTCCGTCTTTAACAGCGATATTGAAAGGTCTTACTATTTTATAGTCGCCGCTTTCGATAGTTGCCGTAGAAGGCTCAACACCCTCTACTTTAAGAGCCTTTACTGTATCGTTCAGTGAGCCGAATGAGATATAGCCGATAGCGTTTTTATCTCCTGACACCTGAGTAAGCACAACGTCTGTTGACTTACAGATAAGGGCGTCTTTCTTTGTGTTATCGGTCTTGTTGCCGTTAGAGTCTTTTTCCTCGATACCTGTCAGCTCGATGAATGCGCCTCTTGTTCCTGAGCCGTCCTCACGGGAGATAACTGTGATCTTATCTGAGCTTCCTCCGCAGCTTGCGAGCATTGTGGCTGCAAGTGCAACTGATGTAAAGATCGCTGCCAGTTTTGATGTTCTTGTTTTCATGATATAAAACCTCTTTCTTATACTTGCCCTTTGGGCTTTTTGATTTGCACCTTTTCTCTCTGCACCCTGTGTGCAGGTCTTCATGTTATTTCTATTCAGGTGATATACTTATGATACATCAGCATTGTAAAATCAGTAACCGAAGTAAAGTAAAGTCATTGTAAGATGTTTGCAAAGGAATTTACACACAAAAACGGGCTTTACACTGCTATGCACAATGTAAAATACTTTTGTATAAACAAAAAGTGCGTTCTCACAAGGAAAACGCACTTTGTAAAATCGGTGATATTCTATTTAAAATCAGTAGCTCTGTACAAGTACAACTGAGCCGTCTGCCTTATTATATGCGGCGCTGTAGCCATGACCGTCTTCTGTAAAGACGTAATAGTACATGAAGCCTGCGTCCTCAGTTCTGTATTCATATGAAGACACCTTGCCGTCTATCTGAGCTGTGATAGCGGCGACAGCCTTTGCAGAATCTCCGCTCTCGGCTGATGTAGTTGTTGTAGTTTCGTCAGGCTTTGAGTCTGCTGTAGTTGTGGTAGTTGTTGTAGTTTCTGTATCTGAGGCAGTTGTTGTGGTAGTTGTCGTTGTTTCTGTATCAGGTGCAGAGGTTTCGGTGGCTGGTGTTGAGCTTTCGTCAGCCGGCTGTGAGGTAGTGGTATTTGTGTCAGCAGAAACTGCACTGCTCTCGGTATCGACGAACACGCCTCCCTTACTGTCGTCATCAGCGGCAACAGTTGTTTTTGGCTTTGTAGTAGTAGTGGTCTTATTATTTGTTCCGCCAAAGCCGAAGATCTTATAGCCTGCAACTATAGCAAGAATGACCACCACAAGTATACCCACTGTGATAGTGGCAGTAATTGCAAAGAGCTTCTTTCTGGAAGCGTCATCGTTATCCTCTGTATCATCATCGGAATAATCGTTTTCATCGTCAGAATAATCGCCATTATCATAATTATCCTGATAATTCTCAGAGCCGTCATTATTATCATGGCTATCAGCTATTGGTGTGGAGAAAAACTCTGTAGGCTCTTCCGGCTGTTTAGGCACAGAAAAGGCTCTTGTTTTCTCTTCATACTCCTGTGCCTCCTGCTTTGTGAACACTCTTGTTCTGTCAGCATCGTCAGCAGAGGTGAAATTCTGCTCCTCCTGCTTGCTATCTTCCGTAACAGGTGTGCTTTCGTCTATAAGCAGGTTATGGCAATACTTACAGAGTATTGCTTCTTCGGATATTTCCTTATGGCAAAAAGGACATTCCTTTGTTTTCATTTTTACTTTCCTCCCGAATATTATCTGTTAAATATAATGATAACACAAACCATTTTAAAAATCAACAGGTTTCACCAAAATATCATCAAATTATACCATTCTTTTAAAAAAGGCTCTTTTATGGACATTATTTTTGATGTTTTCGTATGATATCACGGTATAATTTGTTGAATAATGATATTTGTATCGCTTTTAAGCGGGGTGTAATTGTGCAAGTATACAAAGTGATAAAAAACCTATTGACAAAACAGGCATTGGGGAGTATAATAATTAAGCTGTCTGATGACGCAGACAAATGCTTCACAGAAACATCTATGAAGCTCAAGGCACACAAAGCTTGGAACTTTTCCGTGGCTGGAGACTTTTCCCCACCGTGTGCAACGTCAACTACGAGGCGTAACTCAGTTTGGTAGAGTGCTTGGTTTGGGACCAAGATGCCGCAGGTTCAAGTCCTGTCGCCTCGACCACTTTATTAAAAAAATGAAAACAAAATAAAAAATGCTTGACAAGTGCTTGGAGATATGATATAATAGATATCGTCAGTTCGACAGATCAAGCAATACAAGCTGGTGTAGCTCAGTTGGTAGAGCAGCTGATTTGTAATCAGCAGGTCGGGGGTTCGAGTCCGTCCACCAGCTCCATTATTTTGTTTTCATTCATATGGGAGAATTCCCGAGTGGCCAAAGGGGGCAGACTGTAAATCTGTTGCTTCTAGCTTCGGTGGTTCGAATCCACCTTCTCCCACCAAAAAGCTCGCAGACTTCTGCGGGCTTTTTTGATGTTTAGAAAACGAAAAAAAGGGAGTCGAACCCTACACAACAAAAAATATCGAACATAACGGCAGACTTTGAGCGGATTCCGCTCTGAGCCTGCCGATTTGTTCTGAAAAAATATTCACAAAGTTTTAAAGGCTGTTTTGTCTATTGTCACGAATTTAAGTGACGATGATAGAACAGCCTTTTTTCATTTGTAGAAAAAGGAGGGATGTGTAATGTATTACGATCAAAAGAAAATTGAATGGCTGAAAGAACGGTATCCCGAAGGAACTCGCATCTGCCTTGACCAAATGAACGATGACCCGTTCCCTGTTGAGTCGGGGACGTTTGGCAAGGTCGATCACGTTGATGACATCGGCACTTTGCATTGTATCTTTGACAACGGGAGAACGCTCGGAGTGATCCCAGGCGTGGACGATTTTCACGTTATCAGAGAAGAATTGGAACAAATTGAGGAAGAAGAAATGAATATGTCAATGTAACGGTCAGTGGGTTTGATCGGTGAGCCTTTTGAGATCAAAACGACTTCGAAGTTCGATAAGGCTACGCTTACATATGTGATCGATAAGTCTAAGCTTGGTGATACTGAGTTTGACAACCTACTGTTTTTATGGTATGATGAAGAAAATGACAATTTTGTTGAGCTGGATACCATTCTTGACGAGGAGAATTCAACTGTAAGTGTGGAGACTACACACTTCAGTAAGTATATGATTGTTGACGGAAAAGAATGGTATAGAGCATGGCAAGATATTTACACTAAAATAAACGAATCAAAAGGCCAGCATATTCCAAATGCATTGTTTGGCGGTGATTCGGGAGCGCAACAGTATAACCTTTTGGGTCAAGAGAAAGCTGAATGGTTTTACAATAAAAGAAAAATATAAGGAGATGTTTTTTTTGAAAGTATCCATTATGAATAACATTCTCACATATAACGATAAGTCGGTAACTATGAAAAGAAAAATAATAGATTATATCGTTATGTCAGAGTATCTGATTATACTTGAGGACTTCACAGGCGACGACTATAACTTAGTTTATTGCTTTGATAATGAACTTCACAAGTTGTGGAAAATCAAAAAGCCTGACAGCAAATTTATTGGTCAAAAACAGCTTCCGTATGTGGGCATCACAATAACCAAAGGGTTGACAGTCGTTGATACTTTAGGAAGATACTTGATAATAGATATGGATACAGGGAAAATCACAGATATGTTTTGCAATAGATTTTAACCAGCACCCAGTACAATGAAATAGAGCATATCAATAATCAATTTCGGGTATTGCTGTCCGCAATGTAAGATTGATCCAAACCACGAAGGCTCAGACAGTAAGAATCATTTTAAATATACAAGAACTATTTCAACAGTTATTTGGATAAGAGATGGAAATATGTTGTATTATAACAAAACTTAGTAACAAACGGTGGTGCAGATTATATTGATACATCAACAAATAAAAAATATGATATAAAAAGCTTTCGCTCATATCCAAATGGTCAAACCGCTCCAAGAAAAGGCGCATTTAAATTACAAAACGCAACGGCGGATGTTACAAAAGAAATCAAGAAAGGTTATTATGTAATAATAGATACTGTTGGTTTAACAAATGAGCATTTGTTTGAACTTAAAGCTGCATTGGAAGAAATGGGATATTCTGAGTATATCTTGTGGTACTATTAATGGAGATGCTATATGTTTAGGAATTACGAAAATAAATCATTTTCTTATCTTAGTGAACCTCATTACGAATCTATTTATGTTGCAGATTGTAATTTTTTTAAAGTAAATCATAGCAATTTTGAACTATATGATTCAATGATTTTCGAAAGCCAATTGGATTATTGTACTTTTTCAACTGCTCGTATTGGTAAAAATAAATTTGGGTATTCATCATTATCTAATTGCAGTATTTGCCATACTAATTTTATAAGAAATGAGTTTAATGATATTAATCTTAGTTCTATCTCCTTTTTTGATTCATTAATATGTGGAAACAATTTTGAAAAATGCAAATTTGAATCTGTTATGTTTGAAAATGTTAATTTCGAGAATAGTTATTTTTCGGATTGTTTATTTCACGATATTACAATAAATAACTGTAAGGGATTAAAAAACGCATTTTTTGAGAACATTAATTTTGGAACAATCGAAACACCCGTAATATTATCGGATGAAAAAGCTCTTCAATATCTACTTAACTATAATATTTAGCTATTGCTATTATTTTTGCCGTACAGACTAAAATCTGTACGGCAAAAATAAAAAGGAGAACTTACATGAAATTGCAAATTATACCTGGGGAAAGTGTTGGCAAATATAAGTTGGGAATGACATATCATAAGTTGATAAAAACTATTCAATTAGAAAATATTGCGTATAAGAAGATAGTATTACCAACTTGTATCAAAATTGTAACAAAGAATATGATGTTCTTACTGGTTAATAATGTTATTATGCAGATTACAGTATATGGGGATTTCAAAGGAACATTTAATGATACCATAGGTATAGGTTCTTCCTTGGCTGATGTTAAAGAATACATCGGTGACATCAAAACCGGTGAATATGATATTGTGCCGACTTATGAATTACGAGATATATCGGGTATATGCTTTGAATTAAAAGATGAAGATAACTGTGATGAATATAAAGTACCTATAGATGCAATCAGTATTTATTATCCGTAGGGGTTTAACTTGAGATTATGTTGTAAACACATAGGCATGCGCGTATATCAGCCAGAACCAAATGATTTGAAATATGATGTGCGGAGATGTGAAAAATGTGGCAGTGTATATTTGTTCAAAAACAATAAAGATAAGATTCTATTTATTTGATTGCTATAAGTGGAGTAATGATTCTTCGGAAGGTGATTTGTATAATTTACATTACTATGGTCTAGCACATTCCTTTAAAGATTACGGGTGTTATGAAACAACTGTGACCTGGAAACAGGGATCGAGATATCCTAATAAACTGACCGAGAATGAATTAATGACTACATACTTTAATGGTATAGTAGATTCTAATTTAGCAAACGCATATATAGAAGGATACAATTATTATAACAAAATTAGCGCTATTATGTAAAATAAGTTACTAAGAGGTCGTTCTTATGAAAAAATATAATGTGCTCACTAAGATAAATACATTTTTACTGATTTTCATTCTATTGTTGCTATTTGTAAACAGGTATTACGAGCTATTCAGCGACCATATCAGCGTATTGCTTTTATGCACTTATCTGTCGTACCTTGTGATAGCATTGACGATCGTAAAGCTAATAAAATACCAAAAAGGTGCCCTGTCAAAGATCGAAATATTCGGCTTATTGATAATTGCGGTAATAATCAGTTTTGTTGGTAGAGATATGTTTTCTGACTGGAAAAATCATATCATATATTCATCTGATGATATATCAGTAATTGCCCGTGTGAACAGAACAATGTTCGGAAACAGGTGTGATATATGTATTTGCAGGAACGGAGCAGTAATGAAAAAAGTTGATGAGCCATTGGCTTTGCAAAGTGACTATGATCCGATTGAAAAACACTATTATGAAGTCCTAGAAGATGAACAAGAGCTGACTATTAGAGTTAAATGTTCCGAAGATAGTAGTAGATATGAAGAAGTGACAATAGAGATTTAATAGAAGTTTGTTACTTATATCAAATATGGAAGATTATCTTTACACTCGTACAAATTGATGACAATATCTCAAACTTAATAATGTTCCTAAAGACAGCCGTACTCATAAAGTGGAAGTCAAGGGCGGGGATTTTTTAGTCAAGCACACCAAATCTGGTGGGCTTCGCTCGCAGGGGATCGTCACGATGCTGTCACCTCCCTACCATAGTCCTATGCTGTCAAACAAATGACGCTGTGAGATGTTTTCGGCAACTCTTATCATTACTTTATCATAGTCTGACATAAAGCTGTCCACAACTTCTATGATGGTGAAGCCGCTGTTGTTCAGGGCTTCTGTGAGCTTTTGTTTATCCTTGGTATAGGCTATATAGGCAGTTTGCAAGGACCTGTTATTTTGCACTGTGATAAGCTGTGAATATGGTATCTTGCTGTTTTGCAACTGCTTTTCTATTGCTTCACTCTCGCCCGAAAAGACTTTGAGGGGCTTCCCTTTTGCGGCTGTGATAAGATAGCCTTGGCAGGTGAACTTTTTCTGAGCAGACTTTATGTGAGATATCACAAAGCTTGCGTCTGTGCGGTACGAGCATTCAAATATCTGCACGGTTTTGTTGTACCATTCTTCGTTGTTCTTTTCAACTGATTTTGATGTTACCATGGTATCGCCCCTTTCACTGATATTATAATATCACAACCTATGTGTGCAATTTAGGACATAGGAAACGGTATTATCATATTGAGGTGAATAATATGATATACAAGGGAATATTCTGGCTTATCGAGGGTGAATTATATACAAAGAAGTTAGAGTGCGACAAATCGGGAAATGTTATTGGTGACGGCAGTGGACTTAACTCAAAGTCGGGGGATAATTTCAATCACAGGCTGACTTGGGAGGGACTGCCGAAAAACGTAACACATGGGAAAGAGTACAATTATTATCCTCGGGGCAGAGTGGAGATAAAGGGCGGCAAGGCTGTGATATATCTTAATCCTGCGCTGAACAGTGAGGAGATGTTGGCGGAGCTTACAAGGCTGTTCGGGCTTGATGAGCTTGATTTTGTGAGGGTCAAAAATGACGGAAGCAGGCACTACAGAGCGTATGCTCCATAGTGCCTGCGCTTTATTTTATCTCATAGATATCGTCATAGAGAAATCTCACGTTGCCCACAGTACGATCTAAATGGAAATGTCCGCAGAGCCACATTTCATAGACAAGCTTATTTCTTATTTTGGAAAGAAACTTTTCGTTATCATAATGCCGTTTGAAGCACTTGGCGGTGTTCAGGTCAGGGATATAGCGGTCTG
Source organism: Ruminococcus sp. RTP21198st1_G1_RTP21198_201120 (assembly GCF_040924265.1). Taxonomy (NCBI): domain Bacteria; kingdom Bacillati; phylum Bacillota; class Clostridia; order Eubacteriales; family Oscillospiraceae; genus Ruminococcus; species Ruminococcus sp. RTP21198st1_G1_RTP21198_201120. The sequence goes on along the minus strand of NZ_JBCOMH010000009.1, from coordinate 52,996 downwards.
TTGGTCTATACTCATAGGGGCAGGTATGGGTCACAACATAGTCCACTTTCCAGCCATACTGCTCGAGATTGAATTTTGCTTTATCTTTGACCACTTTTTGAGGCTTATCGGGAATAAACTCTATGCCAAAGATATCTGACCGCCACTGTTTATTCTGCATACAAGCTCCGCCTATGGTGAGGATAGCTTTATCCTCGATAACAAATATCTCGCCGTCATTGGCATAGAGGATATTGGGATAGGCTTCTTCATAATCACCTTTGCCACAGTTCCATATTTTCTGTTTATAGCTGTTATCGTGTATCTTGCCATTTGTTATATGAAGATGCCAACGCTCTGATTCTGTATAGGTAATAGAATTCAGTGCGTCAAATTCTCCTCGGACGCAGAGAAAATTTGTGGGGATAGCCGCAAGCTGTTTTTTAAGGCTTGTGGCAAACATTTCATATGTGCTTGATAGTCCGGTATCTCCGAGGAGGATAACTGTATCGCTTTTACTAAGCTTCTTATCCTCATGGAGCTTTTTTATTTTTGAAAGATCTCCGTGGAGGTCGCCAACTACATATATCATCTTTTACGCTCCTCACATAGTCTAAGTCTGGTGATAAGGTTCATTGGAAGTTCTTTAAGGCCGGGGGCGTATTTTCTCATAAAGAAAGCGTCCTCTATATTATAGGCTACATCGTCCTGATCGCAATCGAACTCCTCATCGTCACAGTAAATACAGTACATATCCACATCGGGCAGGTATGTTTCTATGAACGAAAAGAGTATGCCCTCTCGGTGGGAAAGAATATATTCAAGCTCCTTTCGGGTGTTTCCGCCAATGGTGAAATGGTGATAAGATTCGCCTACATGGTCGCCTGCGGGGTCGCTTGAAACATATATATCCTTATAAAAAACTGCTATATGCCAATATCTGTTCATTTCATCATCATTTTTTCTGTCGGGGTTGCCTTCCTCATACCTTACAGCTCTGTTATAAAGCTCTTCTATTTCTTCAAGCATTTCTTCGGTGGTGAAATATTTTATTTTTGCAGGGTTGTTGCCTCCCTCAGGAAAACACTTGCCTATATCAAGCTTGCCCTCCTTATAGCTTTTGATATGATAACCCTTTGGTATCTTCCAATCCTCGTGGCCTTTGAATATTATTTCGGTCACTTCTCCTGTTTTGCCTGTATTAAGTCCTCTGCCCCAGCCATTTTCAAGGGTCTTTATGGTGGTAGGGAGAACGAGCTTTTTAAGGCTTTTGCAGTTGTCAAAGGCATTCCACTCTATTTTCTCAACACCCTCGCTTATCTCGATATTTTTTAAATTGATGCAGTTGTCAAATGTATAGCTTGTGATCTCTTTGATACAAGGGGGAACTGTTATGCTTTCAAGGCTTGGGCAATCGTCAAACCACGCATCCATTTTGGATATTTTGTCGCTGTTTATTGTGACTTTTTCAAGAAATTCATTACGGGCAAATGCAAAACGGTCGATACTCTCAACGTTTGGTGGGATAACTATTTCTGAGATATTAGTGCTTGAGAAGCTATCCTCGCCGATAGCTTGAAGAGAATTTGGTAATATCACCTCGTCAACAGGCATATGCTCAAAAGCACTATCGCATATAAACGTAACGCCCTCGGGTATTCTGGCAATAAAATCTTCATATGGGTCTTTTCGGTTAAGGATATAATCTGCGTAAAGCTCTTTGGCGTTATATCCAGTAAAAACATATCTTTCGCCGCCATACTGCTCATTGGCACTTATTACGCCATACTCTGCGAAGTGTTGTGCTGTTGGCTTCGTGGCAAAGGCAGAAAGGTCTATAGGCTCGTGGGAGTAGCAGCAGTCGATCTTTATATCAGGGTTTGAGAGTATAGTCAAGTCAAGGTGTTCGTCTTCATAAAAGCTCTCTGAACGTGCAAAAGCGTCTCTGCCGATATATTTTACGCTCCTCGGTATTTCGATACTGTATGTGCTGTTAATGTCAGTAAGACTTATGCAGTTATAGAAAGCACGATCACCTATATATTCTATAAGGTCATACTCAAACTCGACATTGTGGAGGGATACACAATCCTCAAAGGCACTGTTGCCTATATATCTGACCTGTTCAGGAAAACGCACCTCTCTCAGTCTGCAGTTTTTAAAGGCGTTATCCTCGATAACTTCAAGGGACTTAGGGAATATCACAGTGTCGATATCCATATTTTCGAAAGCGCCCTTTTCTATCCTTGTGAAGCCCTCCGGTATAGCAAGTCCAAGAGAACTCGAGCCAAAGGGAGTCTTTATTTCATAAGCTACCATTCTTTTTGCCATATCCTGTGTAAAAACTTTTGTCATAAATATTATCCTTTCTTTATCTGTTAAATCCTATATGCTTTGGCTCTTCTTCGAGGGTATCGTCCTCGGTGAGGTCAAAGTCACGGGCTTTTAGGGTCACGATATCGTCCATTGTCATGGTGCTGAAATTCTGTCTTGTGAGCCTGAGTGCCTGACCGAACAGTGCTCCCTCTATAAGATTTCTTGCAAATCTGCCGTTGCCGAAATTCGGCTTCTTGCAGACCCTTTCAAGAAAAGGCAGGAGGGTTTCGTCAACGTCGTCGGCAAGCTTATGTTCATTGTTTTTAGCCATAAGATGGACGATACTAAGAAGCTCCTCGGCGGTATAATCCTCAAAATTGACGTGGAACGCAATTCTTGATCTCAGACCAGGGTTGCGGTCGAGGAAGTCGTTCATTTCCTTTGGATAGCCTGCGAAAATGACTACCATATCGTCACGGTTGTTCTCCATTTCCTGCACGATAGTGTTTATGGCTTCGTCGCCATAAGAGCCTGAGCGGTCATCGCAGAGGGAATAGGCTTCGTCGATAAAAAGCACTGAGCCTTTAGCTTTCTTGAACATATTCTTCACCTGAACAGCTGTCCAGCCAACATATTTTCCAACAAGGTCGGAACGTCCGCACTCGATAAGGTCGCCTTTGGAAAGCACGCCGTTTTCTTTGAGTATTCTTGCAAACAGCCTTGCAACTGTGGTCTTTGCTGTGCCGGGGTTGCCTGTGAACACCATATGCATGGCTGTTCGGCTTTCTTTCATGCCCTTATCGGCAAAAATTTTCTGCGCCTTTGAATATGTTATCGCCTTTTCGATAACGCTCTTGGCGGAATCAAGTCCGATAAGCTCCTGAAGCTCGCTGTAGGCAGAGCCTTTTATCTCCTTGGCTTCTTCCCTGTCATAAAGCTTTTTGAAGTTTGAATACTGGGGATAGATTTTTGTTTTCAGGACATTTGAATACCAAGTATCGTACATACCCATAAGCTCGCTTGCTCTATATGGGGTATCCTTTGCGCACAGGGAAAGGAGGTCTTTATCGCAGGAGGTATTCTCTTCTCTGCAAAGCTTTCTGAGATATTTATGTGCATCTTCGTTTTCTACAGTATCGTCCGCAAGCTTCACGAATGTGATAGCGCCGAGCTTTTCTTCCACAGCGTCAGGGAGAGAAGGTCCGTCATTTGAAAAGGTAAAAATAAACTGTATCTCGTTTTTGTAGGCATTGATGAGGTCAAATATAATATCGGGGATAGTTTCATCGGCTGTACAATTATCGCTGTTGGTACACTTTAAACCACAACAATTCATTATGATAGTAGAGCCGCTGCAAACACGGAACAGTTCACGGATATCTGAGCTTCGGGCTGATAAATTATAAAGGTCGAGGACGGTATATCTTGCACAGCCTAGTCTGTTATTTGAATACAGGGAGCTTACAAGGGTATCGGCAAGCCTATGGGCATTATCGCTTTGGATCAAATAATGTACCGGTATGCCTTTTGTCACACCGACGCTGTTCTTTCTGAATATTCTTTTAAGCTCAGGCTCAAAGGTATCTGAGCAGAGATATTTTTTTGCTACGGCCAGTGCATCTTTTTTATCAATGGACTTTGTGATATTTTCGTTTATGTACGATCTTCTATAGTTACTGAACAGGTCGTCCAGTTCATAATCATTCAGCAGGTCTTCATCGAACTTGAAATTATCATGATAGCCGTTGGGGATCATTCTTTTGAACGTTTCCACTGTTATTTCCTCGAAGCTTATATCCACGCACTCAAGCTTTATAAAGGAGAAAAAGTTCTTTACATAGGCTTTCACGTCGGCTTCAATGTCTGTCATCATTACCCCTATGGTCGCCTGATCTTTTACGGCGCTTGATATAAAGGCACAGCTTCTGTTGGGCATGATGCGTGCCATTTCATTGAACTCGTTTATAAGCTGGTTTTTCTCATCAAAGAATATATCGTACTCTTCTTCATTATCCCTTGTTCTTCTGATAATAGACTCTTCAAGTATACATCTTGCTCTGTAACAACGCATAAAAATCCGCCTCCGTGGTCTTTTCTCATTCTTGTTTTTCGTCTGTATCTGCATTATAGCACCTGGAATGTTCAAAAATGTGGACATAGCGGAAGTTTTTAATATCCGAAATTTTACCCATGGTGGGTGGTATGATAAGAGCAACACAAAAAGAAAGGACTTGATACAATGGATAAGAGCAAGATATACACCGCAGAAATGGCGGCGAGGAAAATATGCTGACAGCGGATTTCGGGCACAGGCTGCCTATTAGGGTGCTAAAGCAGGTGATGTATCCTTTTATGATACAAAAACTTGGCGGCACACAATTGACAAAATAAAGCAAAAGTGATATATTGAAAGAAAGATATCACAGAACAGGAGGGCAAAAATGTCATATACAAAAACAGATATGCTTTCGCACAAGATCATTGAGATACTCAAAGAACACAGTGACGAAAAGCACCCCCTTACTCAGCAGCAGATCTGCGGTTATCTTGAGGAAAAGCTTGGCATAAAGCCTAACCGCAAGACGGTGGCTCAGCATTTGAAGAGCATAATAGGCAATGAAAGCTGCAATGTTTTCATCGCAGACAATGACAACGATGATGATGATAAAAGCGATAAAAAATACATCACAGATATTTACTACGCCTCTGACATCACCGCTGAGGAATATGAGTTTCTGGCAGACAGCATCATATACTCGCCAATGCTCCCTGCGGACTATGTGAGGGATCTGATAAAAAAGATAAACATCTTATCTACGGGTAACACAAAGAGCAAGGAAGCCAATCTCAGAGAGACCTTTCACTATGGCAACAAGAGCATTTTCTTGGTGATAGAAAATATCAAAGAGGCTATGAACACCAACAGGAAGCTTGATGTTACCATAAGCGATTATGACAAGAACGGCAAGCTTCTCACTAAGAGCGACCCACAGAGCGGTATAAAGCTTCAACGTGTTATGCTCAGCCCTTATGGCATCGTTATGGTAGACGGCTTTTACTATCTCCTTGCAAGTGATGTTCGTTACAATGATCTTCGTCATTTCAGGATAGACAAGATCCTAAAGGCGAGTATCTGCGAAGAGGACGGCTCTATGAGAGATGTAAAGACGCTTAGCAATGTTCCGAGGGATCTGAAGCCTGTGCAATACAAAAATCTTAACAGGTATATGCTTGACGGAACTGTGGAGCGTGTACATATCAACATAAAAAAGAAAGACATAAGTCTTGTGCTTGATACATTCGGGAATGAGTTCACCTGCAATAAGGTCATAGGTAATGACGATATCTATGACGTGACGTTCAGGGCAAATATCCAGACGGCTGTACGCTGGGCGATAGCTAACAGAAAAGCTGTGAAGCTGACCTCGCCAAAGAGGGCTGTGGATATTGTAAAAGAAGAGATCTCGGCATTGTCTGAGATGTATGGAAATCAAGAGAGGTGACTAAAATGAATGTAAATACAGTTAATTTCGGAGATATCATAAAAGAGATAAGTCATGGACTTATGGCGGAGAGTTATATTTCGGACAATGAGTTTACTAAGCCATGCGAATATCTAAGGCTTGTGGACATTGACGACGGCGTTATTGCGGAAAACTGCATTGAGATAGTTTATGACAGCAAGCGTTTTGAGAAATATGCCATAAAGGACGGAGATGTGATACTTTCTACCACGGACAAGAATTTCAAGGTGGTATGTGCAGGCGATATGGGGGACAGGAAGCTTCTTGTTTCACCCACGCTGATAAGGATAGGACTTGACAAGGAGAAGGCTGACCCTTACTATATTGCGGCTTATCTTTCATCGGCAGAGGGAAAGGCTATGCTTGACGGCTGTCGCAGCGGAAAGGTAGTAAGGATATTGCACACAAAGGGGTTGAAAGAGTGTGAGATACCTTTGCCGACTTTGGAGGAGCAGAGAGAGATCGGTGAAAAATACCGACATCGTCTTCATGAGATAAGACGGCTTAAAGCTGATATAGAGGGGCTTTATGAGGATATAGAGATGATGAGATAGAAACATAAGCGCATAACGTTGCAGTGTGTACGTTATGCGCTTTTTCATGTCCAATTTTATACCCACTGATATTTGTATAATGTGATAAGAATAAAAGGAAAGGTCTGATCACATTGAAAAGCAGAGAGTGGGAATACATATTCACAAAGAATGGAACGATAAAGCTTATGAAATATCATGGTGCGGAGACTGACGTTTCACTGCCTGCGTTCATCAACGGCACGGCGGTGACGGATATAAGCGTAAACACATTCGGTGACAGGAAGCTGAGGAGCCTGTATATTTCGGAAAACATTCAGTTTATAGAAAAGGGCTTTTTCAAATACAACTATATTTCAAAAGAAATAACGACTTCAGCGAAAAGTGACAGATATTATTCTACTGACGGAGTTCTTTACAACAGAGAACGCACTGTTCTTATAAGCTGTCCTAAAGAACGGGAGCAGGTCGAGATACTACCCATAACGCTGAAGATAGCCGACTATGCTTTTTACAAATGCCGTAGGCTAGAAAATGTTTTTATGCCAAGATGCCTGTGCGAGATAGGAGAATACGCATTTTATGAGAATGTGTCATTAATATCGGTAACGCTCCCTTGGGGCTTGACTTTTATGGGAGAGGGGTGTTTTTGCGGCTGTGAGAAGCTTGAAAGTATCGTTCTGCCTGCAAATGTGGAAGTGATAAATGACTATACTTTTGAAAACTGCGAAAGCCTTGCGAGCGTTAAATTGCCAGAAAGGCTAAAGGTCATTGGAAGTCATGCTTTTCATCAGTGTAAATGTCTTACGGATATGATCTTGCCACCTAGTCTTAGAGAAATAAGGGACTGTGCTTTTTACGATTGTCACAAGTTGAAAGAGATAGCTGTTCCAAACGAATGTATAAAGATAAGCGCAAATGCGTTTTTCTTCTGTGCAGAGCTGACAGTGTATTATCCTGAGAAAAGCAATTATTACATCATTGAAGCTGCAAGAGTGAGCTGTTCAAAAGAAAAATGCAGAAAGCTTTATCCAAAAAGAAAGTTCACCAAAAAGGAAGAAAAAGAAGCTTTCGTAAACGTTGACCCTAACCCTAGCTTTCAGCTTGCATACGATGTCAGCGACCAATACATCTACATTACGGACGTTTACGATAGTGACAGATCAGCAAAAAAACGCATAAGAAAAGAGCTGTTTGGCAAAAGTGTGTTTATCAGCACAGAAGATATGGAAGAATAGGACAGCAATAGTTTATCTCCACTTGAAAATTTCATAAATACGCTATATAATAAGGATATATCTGAAAAGGGGTGGAGATATGACCTTACAGCAGCTTAAATATGTGGTGGCTACGGCGGAGAAAGGTACTGTCAGCGAGGCGGCGCAGTCGCTTTTTATTTCTCAGCCTAGTCTTACTAACGCTATCCGTGAGCTTGAAAAGGAAATGAATATCACTATATTCATACGCACAAACAAGGGCATAACGGTATCAAAAGAGGGTGAAGTCTTTTTGGGCTATGCAAGGCAGGTGCTTGAACAGGCGAGTTTGCTTGAAGAAAAATACTGCGGAAAACAACACGGCAAAAGGCAGTTTTGCATATCCACTCAGCATTACTCCTTTGCGGTGAACGCTTTTGTTGACCTTATAAAAGAGTTTGGCGGAGATGAATATGATTTCAGCATTCGTGAGACGCAGACCCACGAGATAATCGAGGACGTGGCAAGAATGAAAAGCGAGCTTGGCATACTCTATCTCAACGATTTCAACGAGCCTGTGCTTTCAAAGGAGATAAAGTCCAAAGAGCTTAAATTCACGGAGCTATTTTCTGCAAAGCCACACGTTTTTGTAGGCTCTGCAAATCCTCTTGCGCAGAAAAAGTCTGTGACCCTTGACGACCTGCTCCCCTACCCTTATTTATCCTTTGAGCAGGGGGAATACAACTCTTTCTACTACTCGGAGGAGATACTCAGCACCATAAAGCGACCAAAGAATATCCGTGTCCGTGACCGTGCGACCCTTTTTAATCTTCTTATCGGTCTTAATGGCTACACCATTTGCAGCGGTGTTATTGACGAAAAGCTCAACGGCAGTGATATCGTGGCTGTTCCCCTTGAAGCGGAGGGGTCGATGCGCATTGGCATAGTTACTCACAAAAAGGTACTTTCTAATCCACTGACGGAATTTTATATCAATGCACTGAAAAAATATATAGGCGAGGAAACAAGGTTGACAACATGAGAAATATGTGATATTATAAAAACATACAAAGCCTATAGGAATTATGTATAAAGGAGAATTTTCATGACAGAGCTTATAAAGCTTGAACAGAATATAACTGATACTATAAAAGAGTCGCAGATAAAGCTTGGGTTTACCCCTAATGCGGTGACGCTTTTTTATCCTCTTGACTCCCTCAACGCCATAACAGGGGGCGAGCTTACGGCTGAGGAAATGATAAAAGCCATAGACGAATACAAAAGCGAGATACTTTCATGCAAGGCTTCACTTGCTCAGGACGGCAGGATAGCTGTTACGGTATCAGAGGAGAGCGTGAGGGCTATCCACGAAAAGGTGGAGGCAAGCCCGTTCCTTGTGGAGTTTATCGGAGCGGTAAAAGAGGGGTGCTCTCTTGAAAGAGCGGCTGAGATATTCAGAAAATACAATGACAAGGCGGTAATAACTGCTGCACCTGATGATGAATTTGACCTGCTTGCATACTTTCCAGACGGAGAACCTGACGGCTGCCGATACTGTTTGCAGGACGATCTGGGCGGCATAACATATCACAGATTCACCAAGCTTGACTATGACGCACTTTATCCCGAAAAGTCAGGAGATAACACAGAAAAATGAAAAATTTCACCTGCATAAGCGTAAATCACAAGCTTTGCGGACAAGCCTTTCGCAGCCTTTTCACATTTGACAGTGCTCAGTGTGAAAAGCTGCTTTTTGACGTAAAGGACCTTTCACCTGTGCTTATTTGCACCTGCAACAGGACGGAGCTTTACTTTTGCGGAACACCTGAGGAGGGCATAAGGCTTCTTTGCGAACAAAGCGGAGTGGAGATCGCAAAGCTCAAACGCAAGGTCATGATATTCACAGACAAGACGGCGGTAAAAAGGCTTTACAGCGTATCGTGCGGTATAGAATCAGCGGTCATAGGTGAGGACGAGATACTTGGACAGGTTCGCCGTGCATATGATCTTTCAAGGGAGCGCATTGGGCTTTCCTCTGAGGTGAACATGATATTTCAAGGGGCTATCGCTTGTGCGAAGAAAATAAAGACGGAGACGGAGCTTTCAAAGACTTCCGTTTCCACGGCTACTCTTGCGGCTAAGGAAGCGGCACATTATAAGGATAATGTCAGGGTGATGCTTTTGGGAGCGAGCGGTGAGATAGGCTCGCTGGTCTTGAAAAATCTTCTTTCATACAAGAACGTAACTGTGCTTGCGACGGCACGTTCTCACAGAAATGCGCTGGAATATATTTCAGACGATCCAAAGCTTGAGCTTATACCATACGAAAAGAGATATGAGCGCATTGGCGAATGTGACTGCATAATTTCGGCGACTTCAAGCCCACACTACACTGTTACGGCGGATATGCTCAGTGATAATGAAAACAAGCTTTTTATAGACCTTGCAGTGCCGAGAGATATTGACCCTGCCGTAGAAAAGCTTGCAGGGGCCAGGCTTATAGACATGGACTTTTTCACGGAGCTTGCCAAAGAAAACAATCTCAAAAAGCTTGACAGCGTGGAGAGGTCAAAGCTTATCATTGACGAGGAAACTGACGAGCTTGAAAAACAGCTTATGTTCCATGATTTTCTTCCGCAGTTTGAGAGCCTTGACAGAAGACTTTGCGAGGTTTCGGCGAAAGATCTTTTTTTCAGGCTAAAGTCGGAGCTTGATTCACAGACTTTTGGCAAGGTTATAGAAGTAATAAAAGAATACGGAGAATGACAATGCCATACTTTCCTTTTTTTGCGAATATTGAGAATATGCCATGCCTTGTGGTGGGTGGCGGACAGGTAGCTTTGAGAAAGCTCGAAAAGCTTCTTGACTTTTCGCCTATAATAAAGGTGGTGGCATTAAAAGCTTGCGGTGAGATAAGAGAACTTGCAGACAGGGGCATGATAACACTGTTTGAGCGTGCTTTTAAGGACAGCGACATAGACGGCAGTACATTTGTGATAACTGCCACAGGGGACAGCGGTGTAAACAGGCACATTTCTCAACTTTGCAGGCAAAGGCACATTCCATGCAACGCAGTTGATGACCCTGAGAGCTGTACGTTCTTCTTCCCTGCCATTGTTACAGAGGGGGACGTGTGCATTGGCATTTCAACAGGCGGAAAAAGCCCTACCCTTGCTTCTCACCTGAGAAAGACGATCCAATCGCAGACAGGGGGCAGGCTTGGGGATATATGCAATGTCATGGGAAAAGCCCGTGACTATGCACTTGAAAATATATCCACGGAGCAGGCTAGGAAAAAGGCTATGGCAGAGGCATTGAAAATATGCCTTGAAAGTGACGTGCTTCCAACAGAGGAACAGCTTATAGAGATGATAAAGGAGCAAAAATGAAACTGAGAGCAGGCACAAGAAAAAGTCCACTTGCAATGGCGCAGACTTATATGGTACTTGACATGATAAAGGCGGCATTTCCTGAATGTGATACTGAGATAGTCACCTTCACCACAAAGGGCGACAGACAGCTTGACCGACCTCTTGACAAGATAGGCGGCAAGGGTGTGTTCGTCACGGAAATAGAACAGGCTCTGCAAAGCGGAGAGATAGACTTTGCAGTACACAGTGCAAAGGACTTGCCTGTTACGCTGGGCGAGGGTCTGGAGATATCAGGAGTTTGCCCTCGTGGGAACTATCGTGATATGCTTGTGACCAAAAAAGGCGTTGTATTTAACGATTGTGATGTTTTCACTGTTGGCACAGGAAGTCAGCGTAGACGCGGGGGCTTTGCAAGGCTTTATCCTAACGCAAAGTTTGCTGATATAAGAGGCAATGTTGGTACACGGCTCAAAAAGCTTTCCGATGGGCTTTATGACGGCATAATACTTTGTGCGGCAGGAACGGAGCGTTTGGGACTTTCCCTTTCGGAATACGAGGTAAAAGAGTTTGAGCCTTGGGAGCTTTTGCCTGCACCTTGTCAGGCTATAATTGCAGTGGAATGTGCAAAGGAGAGCAAGGCGGCTGAGATAATTTCGCAGGTATCACACAAGGAAACTATGCTCAGGTTTGAAACCGAGCGTGAGGTGATAAGACTTCTGGGTGCGGACTGCACTGTGCCTGTGGGGGCATACAGCGAGATAAATGGGGAAAAGATATCTCTCACTGTTTCAGACGGCAAGGGGCATTTTGCTCAGGGCGAAAAAGAGATAGAAAAAAGATTTGAACTTGTTAAGGAGCTGACTGATAAGCTATGAGCGGCAGAGTTATAGTTGCAGGGGCAGGCTGTGGAGATTATGACCTTATCACAATGAGAGGTTATGAGGCTCTGAAAAGCTGTAACGTGGTGATATATGACAGCCTTATAGACAGCCGTTTGCTTGACTTTTGCAAGGACGGTGCGGAGAAAATATGCGTTGGAAAGCGTGCAGGCAGACACAGTTCCACGCAGGAGGAGATAAACACGCTTCTTGTGGAAAAAGCCGCAGAGGGCGGTGTTGTTCTCAGGCTAAAAGGCGGCGACCCTTTTGTGTTCGGCAGAGGGGGCGAGGAGATAACTGCACTCAAAGCCGCAGGCATACCATACAGCCTTATACCGGGGGTGACTTCCTCGTTGGCAGTGCCTGAGCTTGCAGGTATACCGGTGAGCCACAGGGGACTTTCAAGGAGCTTTCATGTTATAACAGGTCACACTGCGAACGACCTGCTCCCTGAGCATTTTGAAAGCTATGCAAAATGCGGTGGAACGCTTATTTTTCTTATGGGGCTTAGAAATCTCCCTGAGATAGCAGGCAGGCTCATTGAAAACGGCATGGACGAAAATACTCCTGCGGCGGTGATATCAAAAGGGGCTACCCCTGAGCAGAGGGCTGTAAAGGGCTGTCTTGGCGACATTGCCGAAAAGGTGAAGAAAGAGGATCTGCCTGCGCCTGCGGTGATAATAGTTGGAGAAACCGCCGGGCTTGATCTTTCGCCTACCTACCTGCCTCCATTGTATGGAGTTTCTGTGGCTGTCACTGCCACAAAGGGGCTTTCAAGGCGGCTTATAAAGTCGCTCAATGCCCTTGGGGCTTATGCTCACCGCTGCGGCGGATTTGAGCTTAGGGAGCTTCACGATGAGGTCACGGAAAAAGCTTTCCAACGGCTTGCAGAGGGCTTTTACAGCCATGTTGCTCTTACAAGTCCAAATGGTGCGGAGATATTTTTGAAAAGGCTCAGAGAAAGCCGTATTGACATAAGAAAGCTAAACGGAGTGAAGATAGCTGTCATAGGCAAAGGCACTGGGGCGAAGCTTGAAAAGGCTGGGCTTTATGCAGACATAATGCCTGAAAAATTCAACAGCGTGGCTCTTGGAAATACGCTCTCGGGCACTCTTACCTGTGAGGACAGGCTTCTTATAGTACGCTCCTCGGAGGGGTCAGCGGAGCTTGTTAAGCCATTGGCTGAAAAAGGGCTGAACTTTGATGATGTTCATATTTACGAGCCTGTTTACAGCACAGGCGAGAAGATAGATGATGACTACGCTGTGTTTGCCAGTGCAGGCGGAGTGAGGAGCTTTTTCCGTGGTGGAGGAAGCTTATCAGAGAATACAAAGTGTATCGCCATAGGCGAAGTGACGGCGGCAGAGCTTGAAAAATACGGTATAAATGGCCCTCTGCTTCCAACAGAAAGCACGGCAGAGGGAATAATACAAAAGATACTTTCAGATAAGTGAGAGGAAGATAAAAATGCGAAGATTCAGAAGATTAAGGGCAAACCCAGCAATGAGAAGAATGGTTTGCGAAACAAGATTAAATGCGGCAGACTTTATCTACCCGATTTTTGTGGCAGAGGGCAATGACATCATGAAGCCTGTTGACTCTATGCCAACAGTTTATCAGTATTCTATCGACAATCTGGAGCAGATATTGCCGCAGATAGCAGACAGCGGGATATCAGGCTTGCTTATTTTTGGCATACCAGAGAAAAAGGACGAGCTTGCAACGGAGGCTTACAATGACAAGGGTGTTACACAGCAGGCAATAAGATACATCAAAGAACATTATCCTGACCTACTTATTATTGCGGACGTTTGTCTTTGCGAATATACGAGCCACGGACACTGCGGAGTTGTAAAGGGCGACAAGATACTCAATGACAGCACTTTGCCGCTTCTGTGCAAAATGGCGGTGAGCCTTGCAAAGGCCGGCGCTGATATTATCGCACCATCCGACATGATGGACGGCAGAGTTGCGGCAATAAGGGCGGCGCTTGACGAGAATGCTCTTACTGATATCCCTATAATGTCATACAGTGCAAAATTTGCTTCGGGATATTATTCTCCGTTCCGTGACGCCGCAGAATCTGCACCATGCTTTGGCGACAGAAAGTCATATCAGATGGATCCTTGCAACGGACGTGAGGCTCTCCGTGAGATAGAGGACGATATCGAGGAGGGTGCTGACATGGTAATGGTGAAGCCTGCACTTTGTTATCTTGATATCCTGAGAGCCGCCAGGGACAGATATGATCTGCCTATTGCGGCATACAACGTAAGCGGTGAGTTCTCTATGGTAAAAGCGGCGGCACAGCTTGGCTGGATAGACGAGAAGCGTATCGTTCTTGAAAATCTCACTGCTATAAAGCGTGCAGGTGCGGACATTATCATAACATACCATGCTCTTGACGCCACAAAATGGATAAAGGAGAACAACTGACATGAAAACTGCTAAGTCTGAACAGCTTTACAAAACTGCCTGCGGTTTTATGCCCGGTGGAGTGAACAGCCCTGTCAGAGCCTGCAAGGCGGTGGGCACTGTTCCGCTTTTTATCGACCATGCGAAAGGGTCAAGGATATGGGACGAGGACGGAAACGAGTTCATCGACTATGTATGCTCATGGGGACCGAACATTCTCGGTCACTGCTGTGAGCCTGTGATAAATGCTGTGAAAGCCGCCTGCGACAAGGGGCTTACCTTCGGTGCTTGCCACAAGGGCGAGATAACCTTGGCGGAGCTTATTAAAAAGCACTTTCCGTCTATGGAAATGCTCAGGCTCGTAAACTCAGGCACTGAGGCTGTCATGAGCGCAATAAGAGCCGCAAGAGGATATACTGGCAGGGACAAGATAATAAAATTCGAGGGCTGTTATCATGGTCACTCGGACGGACTGCTTGTAAAGGCAGGCTCTGGACTTATGACGCAGGCTATCCCATCGGGTGCAGGAGTGACTGAGGGCTGCACAAAGGACACGCTTCTTGCAAAATACAATGACACTGCTTCTGTGGAAAAGCTTTTTGAGGAATACGGCAGCGAAATAGCCGCACTTATCGTTGAACCATGCGCGGCGAACATGGGCGTTGTTCCGCCTGAGAAGGGTTTTCTTGAATTTCTCAGAGAGATAACGAAAAAGCACGGCACTGTGCTTATATTTGACGAAGTGATAACAGGCTTCAGGCTTTCAGAGGGAGGAGCTTCAAAATATTTCGGAGTTACCCCTGACATGACAACTTTGGGCAAGATAGTGGGCGGAGGAATGCCCCTTGCCTGCTATGGGGGAAAGCTTGAGATAATGCAGTGCGTTGCACCACTAGGCTCGGTATATCAGGCAGGCACGCTGTCGGGAAACCCATGCGCAGTGGCGGCAGGAATAGAAACTATCAGGCAGATAGAAAGCATACCAAACTTCTATGAGGAGCTTGACAAAAAGTCGGCTATGATAGAGAATGCCATAAGGGAAAAGGGTCTGAACGTGAATCGCTGTGGCTCGCTTATGACGGTATTTTTCAATGACGAGAGAGTGAAAAGCTATGATGAGGCAAGGGCTTGCGACACGGAAAGCTACGGCAGATACTACCGCCATATGCTTCAAAGCGGCATTTACACTGCACCGTCGCAATTCGAGGCAATGTTCGTTTCCTATGCTCACAGTGACGAGGATATAACAAAGACTATAGATGCTATAAAAGCTTACAGATAACAAAAACGGAGCTGTTCAAATAAACCGAACAGCTCCGTTTTTTATATTCAATATATGTAGGGGCGAACAGTGTTCGCCCGCTTTGTTTGCCTGACAAACTCACGATATCCGCACAATATTTGGCTCAATATTCCGAAGAAGTGGCTTATCAACATAAATTTGCGATAAAATCATGCGGGCGAACGCTGTTCGCCCCTACAATGTGCCAACGTGTTATGCAGAATATTTTTTATATCAGCAAATTCTAGGGAGAAGCTCTCCGCCCGGCTGTGGAAGAAGGGTCTGTGAGCCTATCTCTGTTTTCATTACAACTCTGCCTGCGTTATCCTCTGTGACCTCGCCTATGACAGCGGCGTTCTCTGAGTTTTTGCACTTTCTAAGGGCAGAAACGATATCCTCCGCTTTGTCCTTTGGTGCGAATATAACAAGTCTGCCCTCGCAGGCAAGATACAATGGTTCTAAGCCCAGCATACCGCACACGCCTTTCACCTCGTCTGCCACCGGTATTTTCTCAGCGTCAAGGGTTATTCCCACACCGCTTTGACCTGCTATCTCGTAAAGAACAGTGCCTACACCGCCTCTTGTTGCGTCACGGATAACGTGGATATCGTTTGTAACGTCGAACATTGCTTTTACGTTTGCCCAGAGGGGTGCACAATCGCTTGTTACGTCTGCCTCTATGCCGAACTCGTCACGAGCTAAAAGTATGGTACAGCCGTGTCTGCCGATATCACCTGACACTATAACGGCGTCGCCTGCTTTGGCAAGCTTGCCTGAGGTGTTGGCGTTGTCCATTATCCTGCCTATGCCCGTAGTGGTAATGAAAACGCCGTCTACCTGACCTTTTCCTGCCACCTTTGTGTCACCTGCACATATCTCGACACCTGCTTCCCTAGCGGTCTTTGCCATGGCGGCGGCTATCTCCTCAAGCTTATCCATTGGAAAGCCCTCCTCGATAACGAAAGCACAGGAGAGATACAAAGGCTTTGCGCCCATGCAGGAAAGGTCGTTCACAGTGCCGCAAATACTTAGCTTGCCGATATTTCCCCCTGCGAATTCGTATGGAGAAACTATAAAGCCGTCTGTGGTGAATGCTATCTTGCCCTTTTCCATGGAAAGCACGGCGGCATCGTCGGCGGTCAGGTCAGGGTTAGCGAAATGCTCCTTAAAAACACGGTCGATAAGCTCGGAAGTCTGCTTTCCTCCTGCGCCGTGGGCAAGGGTAACAAATTTATCTGTCATAATTATTCCTCTTTTCGGATAGTTTATTTTACAAATTGCCATACTGATAATATGCTGAGCAAGCGCCCTCGTTTGACACCATGCACGCACCTATAGGGTGCAGCGGTGTACAGACCTTGCCGAAAACTTTACAATCCGAGGGCTTGCACTTGCCCTGCAAAACATCTCCGCAGCGGCAGGCTGGGTTTGGCTTGCCTGTTATTTTCGGCAGGGCGAATTTCTTTCGTGCGTCAAAGTCGGCATATTCGTCACGGAGTATCATGCCTGACATTGGTATGATACCAAGTCCACGCCACTCGCTGTCGCATGGGGTCATGACCTTTTCCATAAGCTTTATGGCGGCAGGGTTGCCCTCGGGCTTTACCACTCTAGGATAGCAGTTTCTGAAAAACGGCTCGCCACGCTGAGAAAGCTCTATGGTAACAGCAAGAGCCGTAAGAAGTTCAGCAGCCGTGAAGCCCGTAACAACGCCTGAAACGCCCTTTTTCACAAGCTCCTCGCACACGGCTGTGCCTGTGATAGCGTTGACATGGCCGGGATACAAAAATGCGTCTGCGCTTCCCTCCAAAGCCTTATAAGCGTTTGGCATGGTCTTGTTTGCACCAAGAATAGAGAAGTTTTCAAGTCCCAGCTTTTTCGCTTTTTCTACTGCAAGGCAGGCTGATGGGGTTGTGGTCTCAAAGCCAACGGCGAGAAATACCACCTGCTCATCCCTATGGCTTTCGGCATATGAAACTGCGTCAAGGGGCGAATAAACTGTCTTTATCACAGCACCCTTTGACCTTGCTCCTGCAAGACTCATTTCTGTACCGGGTACTCTTATAAGGTCACCGAAAGTGCATATCACCGCACCTTTTTCAAGGGCGAGCATACAAGCCTCGTCGATAAAGCCAATGGGGGTAACGCACACAGGACAGCCGGGACCTGAGATAAGCTCAACGCTCTCAGGAAGGAGCTTTCTTATGCCAAGCCTGAAAATCTCGTGGGTGTGAGTGCCGCAGACCTCCATTATGCGAAGCTTTTTGCCGTCCTCACGTTTGTAGGAGCTTATTATCTCCTTTGCATTTTCTATAGTGTTCATTGGATACTCTCCATTATCTCGTCAGTTTCTTCGCTATCGTCAGAGGTTATCTTTGCGATAGCCACCCCTGCGTGTACCATGACATAATCCCCTACCTCGAGATCGTCGATAAGGTCAGCAGATACCTCTCTTTTTGCACCGCTTGCGTCAATAACAGCAGTGCCCTCGTTTACACTTACTACCTTTGCAGATAAACCTACACACATATTAATACCTCCAAAAAATTTAATCTATATCACCAAGTCGAAATCACAGAGCAAAAAATGAGATACACAGGCGACCCAAGGTCGCCCCAGCTTATTGAAAAAGTTCGACAAAAGCGGGACGTCGAGGGCGCCGTCCCCTACAATTGGCGTAAATACGCTGTTTATATGTAGGGGCGAACAGCGTTCGCCTGTTATTTTGGTATTTTTAAACAGCCTCAGGCGACCAAAGGTCGCCCCTACAGAATAAGAAAATCATCGCCGCAGGCGATACCTTAATTCCTCACTCCTCACTCCTCATTCCTCATTCAGATAAAACGCCTGTCCCAAAGCTATACCACCGTCATTGGCAGGCACAAGGCTGTGGATAAGCACTCTAAGTCCCATTTTTTCAAGGCGGCACTTCACCATTTTAAGCAGAAGCTTGTTCTGAAAAACTCCCCCGCTCAAGGCACAGACCTTTACGCCTGTTCTCTCGCTTATGGTTCTGCACGCCTGTGCGGTCATGTCCGCAAGAAGTGAATGGAACTCATAGGCAAGGCGGTTTTTATCCTCACCATTTTGCATACCCTGGCAAAGACGCTTGATAAGAGCCTGAGTGCAGAGCATTATCCTGCCCTCTTTTTCGGCAGTGAGCTTTTCCATAGGCTCGTAAATGCCAAACGACTCACGGCTGAATTTTTCTGCCGCAAACTGCAACGCCATGGAAGCTTCGCCCTCAAAGGTTGAAGAACGCCTTATGCCAAGCACCGCAGAAGCGGCGTCAAAAAGCCGTCCTGCACTTGTGGAGCTTACTGCGTTTACTTTTTTCTCTGCCATTATGGACAGAAGCTTGTACTCTTTCGCTGTACAAATACCAAGCTTTTCACAGATCTCTCCGCCCCTTTCCCCATAGGCTGAGCCTGCAATCATTGCGGCGATACGCCAGCCCTCTTTAGAGGAAAGGTCGCCGCCCACCTGCATGAAGGGCTTTATGCTTCCCATACGCTCAAAGCCTGTGCGGTCGCAGAGAAGTAGCTCTCCTCCCCATATGGTGCCGTCTGTGCCAAAGCCTGTGCCGTCATATGATACGCCTATGACCTTTTCACTATAGTCGTTTTCTGCCATGCAGGATAGGATATGAGCATAGTGGTGCTGGACTTTTTTCAGAGGCAGGTCAAGCCCCTCGGCAAATGCAACTGTATTGTATTTGGGGTGCATATCACAGACTACGTTTCGGGGTGTTGCTTCCAGAAGTTCGCACATACGCTTTACTGACTCCTCAAGCGCCTTTACAGTGCGGATATCCGCCATATCCCCCACATAGGAAGAGAGATAATAAAGGCTTCCCTTTCTGATACAGAAAGTATTTTTAAGCTCACCGCCTATGGCAAGGGTCTGACCTTTATCACTGCATGATGTCATAACAGGCAATGGGGCATATCCTCTTGAACGCCTTATTATGTAAGGCTTGCCCTCAAATGTGTCCATGACAGTATCGTCTGAGCGTATCAAGATACGTCTGTTGTGGGATAATATCAGGTCGCAGAAGCCTGAAATCTCGCTGAGTGCGTCCTCGTCGCTTCGACAGATAGGTGCGCCACGGACGTTTCCGCTGGTCATAACAAGGCTGTCGGTCATTTCCACGCCGTCATCGTAATCAAAAAGGAGCAGGTGCAAAGGGGCATAGGGGAGCATTACTCCCACTGTAGGATTATCGGGTGCAACGCTTTCGCAAAGGCTTCCGCTAGTTTTTTTATCAAGAAGCACGATAGGCTTTTGCCAGCCTGTGAGAAGCTTTTCCTGCACTTCGCCAAAATCGCACTCACGCCTTGCGGCAGAAATATCCTTCAGCATAACGGCAAGTGGTTTTGCAGGGCGGTTTTTAAGCTCTCTGAGCCTTTTCACTGCGCTCTCGTTTTTTGCGTCACAGCAAAGGTGAAAACCGCCTATGCCTTTGACAGCGATTATCTTTCCTGCCATGACGGCTTCTCTTGTGGCTGTGATAGCCTCAGCGCCTTTCTTTTCACTGCCTATGATATAGACCTCCGGACCGCATTTGTTACAGCACACAGGCTGGGCGTCATAACGCCTTGTGGCAGGGTCGGTGTACTCCTCCTCGCAGTCTTTGCACATTGGAAAGTCAGCCATTGTGGTGCGAACTCTGTCATAAGGCATAGAGTCCATAATAGTGAGCCTTGGACCGCACTGAGTACAGTTTATAAAAGGGTGGAGATATCTTCTGTTTGTTTTATCGAAAAGCTCTCCCTTACATTTTTCGCACACAGCGATGTCAGGGGATACGAAAATATCACCTTTTTCCTTTTCGCTTTCGATTATCTCAAAGCTGTCAAAAGGCGGTTCGTCGGCATGGGCTGAAATTATCTCCATTATCACCGAACGCTCAGGGGGACGGCTTTCAAGGGCTTTTTTCAGCTCCTCCACAGCCTTTTCACTGCCCTGTGCGTGTATCTCAACATAAGAGCCTTTGTTTGCCACAGTGCCGCAAAGTCCAAGGTCTGACGCTTCACGGCTAACAAAAGGTCGGAAGCCCACGCCCTGAACGATACCATAAACACGAATCATCTCAGTTTTCATCAGATAAGCTCCCTGACGGTGTCCTTTATCTCGTCCTCTGCTTCACTGCTGAGAACGTCTATAAGCACGTCCTCAAACTCCTCGCCGTCCTGACCCTCATCTATGGCGGCATTTCTGAGCCTGCCTAACATTCTCACAGTATGCACTGTAGGTCTGCGACGAACGGAGTCCATGAGAATGTTCTCATAACCTCTGCCGTAAAACTGCTCCATATATCTCACCACGGCACTTGTCATGCTGATATCAGCCATGGGGTGTCTTTCCAGAAATCTAAGCAGGGGCAAAACTGCATTTATCCCCTCACCGCTTTCGTCAAGCTCCTCCATGCAGTTTTCAGCTTCATATTCAAACTCCTCTGAGCCGAGATATTCTTCAAGACGCTCTATAATTTCTTCTGTCATATCTTTTCACTCTCTCCCTGCAAAAGTCTGCCTGAAAGTCCGAAATGCGGAAAGTCTATAAACTCGCCGCTGAAATTTTTCATAACACGTCTGAGGGTCTTGTCTGCAATAACAACGTCATAGTTATCACCAACATTGTCGCAAAGGTCGCTTTCGTCTGCAAGGAAAAAATCACTCTGCTGCAAAAGCTCCTTTTTCTGCATAAAAAACGTTGCCGATGTGCAATGACACTTGCCGCTTTTTTCTGTGATAAGCTTTCTTACAGCGTCAGCCGCTGTTTGGTTATGTATCACAAGGACGTTTTTATCCGTAAAGTTATAAGCTTTTTGCACTATCTCCTCAGGCAGACAGCTTTGTGGATATTCTATCTCATAAGGCGTGCCGAACTTTTCTTTGAGATACTCCGCCGCCTTTATTGCCGCCGCTGAACAGACTATGTTCATCTCTGCCGCAGCCGCATTTTTCACATCATCAAGGGAGCTTCCCATGCCGTAGCATATAACATTCTCCCAACCCTTTGCCTTATATTCCGCCACTATCTTCTCGGGGCTTATGATACTAAGCTCCAAAGGCGTTGCACCTATAATGCCAAGCCTGCCTTTCTGAACAGGCTTGCTCTCAGTGGCAAAGGTCTTGAAAAGCTCTATCCACACCGGCTCTGAGCCACTGTCATAATAGTTCGTGCCTGTACACTCGGCTGTTATGCAAGGAAGTCCTGTTTTCTTCTCTGCCATTCGTTTCAACGCTCTCATATCTGTTGCGATGACAGCAGGCACAGGTGTGCCTATTATGGCGGTGAAAGCAGGTGATATCTGCTCACAGGCTTTGGAGAGCTTTTCGATAAGCCTGTCGTCACGTCCTAAAATTGCGTCCATATCACGAAGCCCCGCGCTGAAAACTGCGCTCTTTTTGGTAAACCACCTTGGCTCGTCAAAGCCACAGACGTTGCCTGCACAGCCGCCTGCGTCGCATATTACCATTAGTCCTCCAAGCTCGTAAAGCACTGCCGATGCACCTGATTGGTCAGGGGCAAAGGGTGACAAAAGCTTCAAAAGATTTTTCATTTATCCTCCGCTCCTTTCCAATCAAGCGCCTTTTCAAGGTCGCAAAACAGCTTTTTTACACCTGCATAGCCAAAAGGCTGGATCTCGTCATTGAAGTCTGCTCCTGCTATGTCAGGGTGATAATAGGCACAATCCTTGCCGATATAAACGTTCACCCTCTCGTCAGGCTCATAAAAGAGCATTGTTGGCGAGAGGTTTGAATATATTTTTGTTTCAGGGGAAAGCTGTGCTATCTTTTTCACAAAGCCGAAATTTCGCTCCCCCACAGTGCCGAATATCTCCGCCACCTTGAAGCCGTATCTTATAAGAGCCAATGCCATTTCTATAGGGTCGCAGTTGGAAAACTCGCCCACTGCAAAGCACAGCCCTTTATGCTTTTCTCTGAAATCATCTATAAGAGCCATTGTCTGCTCATAATACTCTTTATCGCAAAGCTCCGTTCCTATCGCCTGACCCAGCAGACGATACTGCGTAGATATCTTATCAGCCTGAAAAACTCTCGCAAGCTCTATAAAAGGTATGTTAAGCTCCTGCTCCATTTGCTGGGCGGCATATCTTGCTTCCGCATTGAGTACAAGAGAAAAATTTGCCTGCGACATCTGCTCATACTCCTCAAAGCTTTCGCACCTTGAAAGCTCCCTTATGGTCTTTACGCCTGCGCCTTTGAGCAGGCTGTAAAGCTCGCAGTCCTCCTGCAAGGGTGAGAAATAACCGAGGATATTCACCTCGTCAGACTTTCTCTTGCGAGGTTTCAGCAGTGAATACACCGATTTTCGCACTGAAGCCATAGG
Organism: Ruminococcus sp. RTP21198st1_G1_RTP21198_201120; assembly: GCF_040924265.1. NCBI lineage: Bacteria > Bacillati > Bacillota > Clostridia > Eubacteriales > Oscillospiraceae > Ruminococcus > Ruminococcus sp. RTP21198st1_G1_RTP21198_201120. The sequence continues at coordinate 30,143 of NZ_JBCOMH010000009.1, read as the reverse complement.
GGGCAGACGCTTTTCCCTTGTAAGGGCATACATATAGCATGGCACAACAGGCACGCCTGCTCGGTCACTGGATTTTCTGCACACTCTGTCCATATCAGTGCCGAGGAGAGCGTCAACGCAGGTTATACATATCATCACCGCTGAGGGAGTGTAATCAAGGCTTTGACATACCTCCTCCACGGCTTTCGGTATCTTTGTAAGGTGCCTGCCTGTGACGATATCGGTATCGTCAAGAAGCAGGTAGAAAAATCTGTCGCCGTAGCCGCTTTCCGCACTGAGCATAGTGGTGTTTCGTCCACAGCAGGCAGGAGCTACAAGAAGCATAACCGAATTTGGCACTGCAAGTCCTGCTCTTTTTACACCAAAGCCCTGCGCTCCCGGTGAATTGAATGCCAATGTTGCAGGAGAACTGTAGATAAGGTGCTTTGCCGAAAGAAGCTCGTCGGGGATATTATCTTTTCCCTTTTGGGCAAGCTCCGCCGCTGTTATGTAAAACGCTTTAGTCATCGTCGTCCTCCTGCATAAGGGTCTGGGCAAGCTTCAAAAAGCATTTTGCCGCCTGACAATCAGGCTCGCCCTCTATGACGGTCATGCCCTTATCCTCACATCTTATGATATCGTCGCTTCTTGGTATATCCGCAACGATATCAAGCCCTGCGCTTTCTGCAAAGGCTCTGACCTTTTCTTCCTCGCCCTCAACGTTTCGCCTGTTCATGACGATACCACGGACTTTTGCATAGCTTCTGTCGGCAAAGTTTTTCACCGCACTGTTTATATTATTTGCGGCATACAATGCCATTTTCTCGCCTGAGGTGACGATAAGCACCTTTGAAGCGTAGCCCTCTCTGATAGGTGCGGCGAAACCTCCGCACACAACGTCGCCGAGGACGTCATAAAGCACAACGTCAGGCTTATATTTTTCAAAAAGCTTTAAGTCTTCAAGCAGGCTGAACGTGGTGATTATACCTCTGCCTGCACAGCCAAGTCCGGGGGTAGGACCGCCTGTTTCTATACAAAGCACTCCGCCATAGCCCTCTTTTGATATCTCCTCTATGCTCTCAGGCTCATCGTCATGCTCTCTGAGATAATTCATCACAGGCATAACAGGCTCGCCCCCAAGAAGATTTATGGTGGAGTCAGCCTTTGGGTCACAGCCTATTTGTATAACTCTTTTCCCAAGACTTGCAAATGCGGCGGCAAGGTTTCCCGTAACTGTGGATTTTCCTATTCCGCCCTTTCCGTAAACGGCTATTTTTATCATAAAAGTATCCGTGCGAAAGCACGTTCCTCCTTTTTATAGGTTAAGTATTTTGCTTACATCTTTATCTATCAGATCGGGGATATCTTTAAGAAAACATCTTCCCGAAAAAGCAACGTGTGGCAGTGAAACAAAGCTTGCCCCTTTGCATATAGGTCCGAAAAGCGGGTCTGCTATGACGGTCTTATGCTGTGAAAAAAGCTTTTCAAGCTCTGCTTCTTCCTCACAGAAAATGTCCGTCCCTGACAGCACCTCGCTGTTTCTTATGCCAACTGTCGCCACAGTTTTTGCGCCAAGTTCAGCACCTAGGGAAGAAGCAAAAACGCTTTCCCCTGCAACTATCCTATGAGCATTCTCTACAGATTTTTCACCGCAGGAATTTATACAAACGCCCTCTGACACTGCTCTTTTCATGTCAGCGGAAAGCTTTTTGGAAAAGCTTTTCCCCACAGGCACGCCCACTACATATGGCACTCCATAGGTATCAAAAAGATACTTTGCCGCAGCTATCCCGTCTGAGGATATAACAAGGCTTACAGCCGCCTGTGGTGCAGTAGAAATCTCATTAAGACCGCTGTCCATAGCAAAACAGCTTTGCACTGAAAAACCGTTATCCAAAAGCCACTTTTTTATGGAGCTTACGCTTGTGTTCACTGAAAAGTCAAGAGGCGTTGCACCAATAATATTCACTGAATTTGCCTGCTTTTCTTTTCCCTCACGGCAGAATAGCTTTGCAATATTCAAGAAAGCTCCCTCTGCTCCTTGAAGATAGGAATGAGTGCCGTTGGTATCAACGAAAAATGTGGTCAGACCCGTTTGGCACTCTATCTCCTCAGAGGCTGAACAGTAGTCAAAGCCTGTCATTGCAGGCATTGGCGAACCGCAAATGGCTATGAATTTGGGTGAAAGCTCACCTGCCGCTTTCGCCACATCACGAATGAACTTGCCGTCATTGCCCATAACGGCGTCCGCTTCTGTTAGTGCAGAAATATATATCATGCTTTTGCGGTCATACCAGCGTGGCTCGTCATGAGTGGCGTAGGTGGAGTTACAGCCCGAAGCGTCATGGACGACGGTCATTCCACCAAGCTCATAAAGCGCCGAGCATACTCCCGAAGTATCCGCCGCATATATGGATATCACTTTTGCATTCATAGACAGCTTTCACACCCCCAGCCCTTGTGTTGTATCACCTTACGTCTGTCCTTTTTGTTTACTGCACCCTCAGCCATAAGCTCTGCAAGCCTTTTTATGCCCTTGAAGCCGTATCCACCGCCCCCTGCGACTATATCAACAAAGTTATCAGTCTGGCAGAAAAACGCTGCTTTCTGACCTACTGCAAGATATTTTTCTTCGCAATGTGAAAACTCCATTTTCACATTCACAGTAGGGAGAATTTCAAGGTCGTGGCAATGGGCTTTCAGCCACTCAAAATCTGCCCTTTCCTCCTCTGAAAAGCTGTCGGCGTAGCAACGCTTCACATTGAAGCCTTTCTCTGCAAGAAGTCTGCAAAAGCCAAGGGGTCTTGGCAGAGCGGTATAATCCACGGCTATAGGCATATTTTCCACTATCTCAAGGGCATTTGCAAGAGCCTTGTCGGCACTTTCCCTATCAGCCGCAAGGTCAGGCATCTTCACACCAAGCTGGGTGCAAAGCCTGCTGTAATTTTCCTCTATCTCATCATAGCCATAGCACAAGGGCAGATACAAATGCTTTGTGCCAAGTCGCTTTTCAAGTTCCTCTCCTGACGGCTTTGCCGTGGGTATATAGGTGATATTCAAAGAGCTTTCCGCCATGGAGAGATACTCCTCATAGGTCTTGCACTTTGTTATGTCAAGAAGCTCAAAGCCTGCTGAGTTTATTATTTTTACAAGTTCGGAGGCTTCGTCTGTGGCTCTGTCACAGCCTATTATTGCCGCCGTTTTAGGCTTCTTTTCGCACTTTTCAAGTGGCTCGTAAAGCTGTTTTCTCATAAGGCTGTCAGGAGAGATAGACTTTCTCATGGTTGGCGTCATGTAACAATCTATAAAATGCACCTGCGGAAACAATGCCGAAAGTTCGTCTATTATCATTTTGAAGTCACAGCCCGCAAAAAGGTGAACACAGCTTAGAAAAATCAAAACGCATTTTGGCTTTTCCTCAAGCCTGTTTATTATATCACTCACTCCGTCGATAACGTCCTGCTCCATTGTGCCGTCATACAGATCCTGCTCAGAAACAGTCACCCATGACATTCTGTCCATGGCATTCATCTCTGCCGCAGTGAGGATAACGCCCCTTAAACAGCCCTGTGCGCAGACAAATATCTGACGTGACTCAGGGATAAGCATACCGGTATGGACGATATTCCACACGCCCCTTGTTGGGGGATTATATTCAAGACCGCTTTCAAAAGGCGCAGGAAAAGCCGCCTTCGTTATATTTATGCCGCTCTCTTTTGTCATTTTTCTTCTCCCATACCGCACAGCTCGGCTATCTTATCCGCCAATGCTCTATACTGCTCTGCCGCAGTGCTGTCAGGAAAAGCTTCCATGACAGTTTTGTGCATATCCTCAGCTTCGCTCACAAGGTCGCTTCGGTCTATCTCGGCTATCACAGAGCTGTGAAAATCAGCCGCAAGTTCTGCCGCTTTTTCCTCCTCGTTTTTTACGTTGCGTTTATTGAGGATAAAACCGCCAAGTGAAGCATATCCACGGCTTTTGAAATTTTCCACCGCCATTGCGATGTTTGCGGCGGCATATACAGACATACTCTCGCCTGATGTGATGATAAACACCTTATCGGCATAGCCCTTTCGCATTGGCATTGAAAAACCTCCGCACACCACGTCTCCGAGAACGTCATAGATAACAACGTCAGGCTGATATTTTTCATATGCGCCCTTTTTTTCAAGCTCCTCCAAAGCGGCGATTATACCTCTGCCTGCACAGCCAAGTCCCGGCACTGGACCGCCTGCTTCAACGCACACAACACCGTTATAGCCTACCCTTACCATATCTTCAAGGTCAAAGCTTTCGCCTTTTCGCACAAGGTCAAGAACGGTGGGTATCCGCTCTCCCCCATGGAGAAATATGGTGGAGTCAGCCTTAGGGTCACAGCCTATCTGCATGACTTTCAGCCCTTTTTGTGCAAGTGCAACACTGACATTTGATGCCGCCGTTGACTTTCCTATTCCGCCTTTTCCGTAAAAAGCAAGCTTTATCATTATCTGTGATCTCCTCTTGATATCTTTATTTTATAGCCTATGGACTCCATTCGTCTTTCAAGGCAAGCCCTGCACTGTGCAGACTCGTCACCTGTGCATATCTTGTTGTCATAGAGCATATATTTTTTTCTCACTGCCACAGGGGACAGATTTGGCATTATAACGTTCGCACCTGACAGCACCCCTTGTTCTCTCCCTTTGGGGTTTATAGTACCAAGGGCTGTGGTGGCAGGCAAAAGAACGTCAGGGAGCATTATCCTGCAAATGCTCAGCAGAAAGAGAGTAAGCTCATATGAGCCTTGTGGACAGCTTCTGAAAGGCGTGTCTTTATGTGGGAGAAAAGGTCCAATGCCTATCATTTCGGGCTTGAAATCGCACATAAGCTCCATATCCTCAGCAAGACACTCCGCCGTCTGATACGGCGAGCCTATCATCATTCCACAGCCTGTCTGATAGCCTATCTCTTTTATATCTGAAAGACACTCCATTCGGTTTTTCCAAGACATTTCGGCTGGGTGGAGCTTTTTGTAATGCTCCTCGTCGGCAGTTTCGTGCCTGAGAAGATACCGGTCTGCACCTGCATTGAAAAGGGCTTCATAGTCCTCATGGCTTTTCTCACCTAGGGATAATGTTACCGCACAGTCAGGGTGGCGTTTTTTTATTTCTCTGACGATACAACAGAGCATTTCCCTGTCATAAAAAGCGTCCTCACCGCTTTGAAGCACAAAGGTACGGAAACCATAGCCGTAGCCCTCGTCACAGCACTGCAAGATCTCCTCAGCGGTGAGCCTGTATCTGCTCACGTTGCCATTTGAACGTCTTATTCCGCAGTAAAGGCAATCATTTTTGCAGATGTTTGAAAACTCCACTATGCCCCTTATGTAGATATCCTTGCCGAACATTTCCTGCGAAATGCCCCTTGCAAGCTCTGAGGCATATGCTCTGTCGTTCTCGTCATATTCTTTTATAAGCTTCACCCACTCTCCATGGGAAAGCTTTTTCTCGCAGTTTAGTTTATCAATAAGTTCTCTGACCGCCATTGTGATCTTCAAGCTCCTTTACAAGATGTGGAAACACCCCTATGCTCCGTTTGAGAATACCTTTCATGTAGGCAATTGCAATGCCATAATTTGTGAACGGCACGCCTGCATCATCTGCACATTTCATTCTGTAAGTAAGCTCTTTTGAGCCGAGCATACAGCCGCCACAGTGTATACAAAGCGCAAAGTCTGAAAGCTCCTCTGGAAAGCCGTGACCTGAGGACAATGTTATATCAAGTTCCTTGCCTGTGTATTCTTTCAGCCAGTTCGGAAGCTTCACAGAGCCTATATCACCGCACTGTCTGTGATGTGTACAGCCCTCTGAGATAAGCACCTTGTCACCGTCTTTAAGATCGTCGATAGCTTTCACGCCCTTCACCGCGGCGTCAAGAAAGCCCTTATATCTAGCCATAAGAATAGAAAACGAGGTGAGAGGGATATCCTCAGGAGTATCCTTTGAAACTCTTGCGAAAGCCTGACTATCCGTTATAACAAGTGCAGGCTTCTCTATCCTGCCAAGCACTCCTGAAAGCTCAGTTTCTCTTACCACCACTGCACAGGCGTTTGCTTCAAGAACATCTCTTATCGCCTGCTGTTGTGGCAGGATAAGCCTGCCCTTTGGTGCAGCGCTATCGATAGGGGTGACAAGCACCACCATATCGTCAGGCTTTATAAGGTCGCCCACAAGCTTCATTGTCATGGTGTCTGTTTCAGTAAGCTTTGCAACGGCGTTTTTAAGCTCCTCTATGCCTGTTTTCTCTTTTGCGCTGACGTACACTGCGCCCTCCTCTTTTGGGATATCAGTGAGCAGGTCGGCTTTGTTTTTGGCTATAATAAAAGGTATGTTTTTCTCTTTGAATATTGAGATAAGCTGTTTTTCGCAGTCGCCAAGGGGCAAAGTGCAATCGGTAACAAGAACTGCGCAGTCCGTTCTGTTTAGTATCTGCTTAGTTTTCTTCACACGAAGCTCTCCAAGCTCGCCCTCGTCGTCAAAGCCAGGGGTATCTATTATCACAACAGGGCCAAGGGGCAAAAGCTCCATTGCCTTTGTAACAGGGTCAGTGGTAGTGCCTTTCGTATCGGATACCACTGCAAGATCCTGATTTGTTACTGCATTCACAACGCTTGATTTTCCTGCGTTTCGTCTGCCGAAAAATCCTATATGTATACGTTCTCCGCTTGGTGCGTCATTAAGTCCCATTGCAAAAGCTCCTCTCAAAAAAAAAAGCCATACCCCTATGGATACAGCTTTTCTATAGCAAAACAAGACCACACGATAGTGCAGTTTTCTGCTTGATGTGTATTCTTTCGCCTTAAAGGAGAAAACTCGTTTTCGGCGTCAGGGTCACAAATATTTATTAGATTTTTATTGTGGCGAATAAAGGGTCTTGGCGGTCACTCCCTCAAGCCTGCCTATCTTGCCTGCAAGAGAATTTATAACGTCCTGCGGAGCGTCAACTGCCACACTTATTATGTTCATGCCACGCTCTCGGTATGGCAGACCCATTCGTCCTATTATATACTCGGCATGCTCATGAAGAATTGCGTTTATCTCCTGCGCAGAGCCGTTATCGTGTGCGATTATTGCAAGTATTGCCACACGGGTATCCATAAAACACCCCCGTAATGTAAAAGTGTACTTTATCTTACTTTATGATAGCACGATTTGTTGGCGTTGTCAATTGGAAGTTATCTATTTGAATAAAATTTTTAGATAACATTTGACTAAAATATACGACATATACTATTGACAAGTAAAGTTAGCCATGGTAAACTTATTTTGTGGAGTTCTTTTAGATAAAACATAAGAATAAAATATAGCTATGGAGGAAAAGACAATGACTCTTGATAAGCTTAAAACGGGTGAGTCTGCCGTAATAAAAGCGGTAGGCGGCGAGGGTGCGCTTAGGCTGCGTTTTCTCGACATGGGACTTATACCCAAAACAAAGGTGAAAATGCTAAAGCGTGCGCCAATGGGCGACCCTCTTGATATAGTACTGAGAGGCTACGAGCTGACGCTCAGGATAGAGGACGCAAAAAACATAGAGATAGAAAAAACAGAGGAGAATGACCATATATGAGATTTGCCCTTGCAGGAAATCAGAACTGCGGAAAGACCACGCTTTTTAACGCCCTTACAGGATCTAATCAGCACGTTGGAAACTTTCCCGGTGTAACAGTCGAGCAGAAGGTCGGTGACATAAAGGGGCAGAAAAACTGCACTGTGGTGGATCTGCCGGGAATATACTCACTGCGCCCTTACACGCAGGAAGAGATCGTCACCCGTGACTACATAATAAATGAAAAACCTGACGGCATTATAAACATTGTTGACGCCACCAATATAGAGCGAAATCTGTATCTCACTTTACAGCTTCTTGAACTGCGTGTGCCAATGGTGCTTGCCTTAAACATGATGGACGAGGTAAGAGCCAACGGTGGAACGATAGACGTAAAAATGATGAGCGACGCACTTGGCATACCTGTTATACCAGTAAGTGCGGCAAAGGGCGAGGGTATCTCAGACCTTATCGACAAGGCTGTAGAAACTGCCCGGAACAAGACAAAGCCTGTTGTCACAGACTTTTGCTCAGACGATTCCGCTGTGCACAGATGTATACACGCTGTTGTCCATCTTATCATGGATCACGCAAACCGTGCAGGCATACCGCCGAGATTTTGTGCTTCAAAGCTTATTGAGGGTGATAAGAATATCGAAGATCAGCTTGAGCTTAATCAAAACGAGTTGGAGCTTCTCGAACACTGCATAGTGGAAATGGAGGACGAATCAAAGCTTGACAGAAATGCGGCGCTTGCAGATATGCGATACGACTTTATCGAAAAAGTCGTTGCCATAAGCGTTGTGAAATGCCACGAGAGCCGGGAACACAAGCGGAGCGTAAAAATAGACCGCATTTTAACGGGAAAATACACTGCACTGCCTGTATTTTTCGGGATAATGTTTCTTGTATTTTTCCTCACATTCAATGTTATCGGCTCGACCCTTTCTGATTGGCTTTCCCTTGGTATAGACAAGCTCACCGACCTAGCAGACAAAGGGCTTACAGCCTACGGCATAAACCCTGTTGTACACAGCCTTATAATAGACGGAGTTTTTGCAGGCGTTGGAAGCGTTCTAAGCTTTCTGCCTATAATAGTGACGCTGTTCTTTTTCCTTTCCATACTGGAGGACACGGGCTACATGGCACGAGTGGCGTTCGTAATGGACAAGCTTCTTAGAAAGATCGGTCTTTCGGGACGAAGCTTTGTGCCTATGCTCATAGGCTTCGGCTGTTCAGTGCCTGCCATAATGGCGACGAGAACGCTTGTATCAGACCGTGACAGAAAAATGACCATACTTCTTACCCCTTACATGAGCTGTTCGGCAAAGATACCTATTTACGCAGTTTTCTGTGCAGCATTTTTCAAGAAATATCAGGCGCTTGTGATGATAGGCTTATACATAACGGGCATAGTGCTTGGGATAATAATTGCGCTGATACTGAAAAATACAGCTTTCCGTGGCAAGCCTGTGCCATTTGTAATGGAGCTTCCAAACTATCGTCTTCCTTCGGCAAAAAGCGTAGGACTTCTTCTTTGGGACAAGGCAAAGGACTTTATACAAAGAGCTTTCACAGTTATATTCTTTGCGACTATCATAATATGGTTTTTGGAGACCTTTGACGCAAAGCTCAACGTTGTAAAAGACTCCTCCGACAGCCTGCTAGCTCTTATCGGTCAGGCTATATCGCCAATATTCAAGCCTTTGGGCTTTGCAGATTGGAGAGTGACCACCTCGCTTATATCAGGCTTCACTGCAAAAGAGGCGGTAGTAAGCACAATGGCGGTACTGATGAACACAAGCACTGCAAATCTTGGCACTGCTCTTTCGGGAGCATTCTCCACCCTTTCCGCACTGAGCTTTCTCGTATTCACCCTGCTTTACACCCCATGTGTTGCGGCGGTGGCGACCATAAAGAGAGAGCTTGATTCAAGGATACAGACAGTAGGCGTTGTGATAATGCAGTGCATGGTGGCATGGCTTTGCGGCTGTGCGGTATATCAGATAGGAGCGTTATTATGAATACAGCCGACTGGATAGTGGTGATACTTCTGCTTTTATGGGCAGTAACGGCGGCAATAAGTATATCAAAGCAAAAGAAAAAAGGTAAATGCTGTGGCTGTTGCTCACACTGTCACAGCAGATGCGGCAAAAAATAAGGCATAAAAATAGCGGAGAACTGCAAAAAGAATGCGTTCTCCGCCATTTTATTAATATATAAGCAACACTAAGAAAATCAAAAATTTACAATACGTCTGGCTTTTTTCGTTAATACACCTGACAAATAATCAAAAGTGTGATATAATATAGCTTAGGGCAAAGTTATCCACCCTGTTTTTTTTGAGATATGGTTAGTTCAATCTAACTTTATAAAGAAAACCAGCTTAGAAAGGTCGGTATTATGAAGAAACAATTTTTTAGCAATGAGAAAGACGGTTTTTATGGTACATATTATGAAAACCCAAAGGGTGCAAACTACGCAATGATAGGTCTGTTCGGCGACGATCCTAATGACTTTATGGCAAAGTGCGGAGCAAAATGGCTTCACAAAAATGGCGTGAACGTTATGTGTATGTCGCCTGACATGAAGAACTACAGCCATGTGAACTTCCCGCTTGAAAGGATAGAGACCTCTATAAAGTGGCTCAAAAGCCATGGAAACAAGAAGATAGGCATAATGGGAATGAGTACGGCAGGAATGGATTCCCTTGTGGCAGCTTCATATTTCCCTGACATAACACTCACTTTCGGTCTTACGCCAAGCGACTTTGTATGGCAGGGCTTTGAGCAGGGCGAAAAAGACGGCTGCAAGGAATGGCCTATCCCTGACGCTTCCACACTTTCATGGCAGGGCAAGCCGCTTGCCTATATGCCGTTCGTTTATGCCCACCCTGAATACTATCACAAAATAGAAGAAGAAACCAAAGGCTCGGGAGATATAACACGAAGCACGCACCTTTTTATCGACTCTGAAAAGGCAAGAGAACATACAGAGGAAGAAATGATAAAGGTTGAGAACATCAAGGGCAAGCTTATAATGGTGGGTGCTGATGACGACAGCTTCTGGGAGGCAGGAAAATACGTCCGCCGCATGGATAAGCGCTTGAAAGAACGCCCTCACGAGTGCGATTACGAAGCCCTGACTTACGAGCATGGAACGCACTTTGTGCTCCCTGAGACAATGCTCAGAAAAGCACTTCCTGTGGGACTTAAATTCGTAATGAAATTTATTTTCAAGGCTGCAAAGGACTATCCTAAGGAGTGCGAGCAGACAAGAAAGGATATCGACAGACGGCTTTCTGCGGCTTTAAAACAGTGGGTAGCTGAATAAAAAAGCCCATAAAATACGCTATTTTGTGTAGGGGCGACCTCTGGTCGCCCCTTGCTCGATATGTTTTACGATAAACAAAGACCGACTTCCAGCGAAAAAAGCTGAAAGTCGGTCTTTGTTTTTTGCAACAGAATAAATGCTTTCAAAAAGAAGATTTTTGTGAATTTTGTGAGTTTTCTATTGACATTAGAGTGCGGATATGGTAAAATTAACGGTATGTGAATATTTTCTAATAGCAGTCACATATCAAAGCAAAAAAGCGATTATTTTATATAGATAGTGGTGGGTCATCATGACCCTGACGAAGGAGCAAGCTATGTTTATAAGCGATACAGCGAAATATAAAATAATAGGTATCTGCACTTCATGCGTACAATCTGACTATGTGAGAGATATAGTATCTTCCATAAGCCGAAAGGGTGTAAAAGAGGGCTACAAGGTGCTTCTTTTTAACACCTTTTGCGACCTTTATCACAACATTTCCTACAACCATGGTGAAGCAAGCATTTTTGATCTTATAAATTATGACATTCTTGACGTACTTATAATAATGCCCGAGGCAATAAAAAGAGACAGCATTTCCAACGAGATAAGCAAGCGTGCCCATGAACACGGTGTTCCTGTCATATGCGTTGACAGTACAATGGATAATTGCTGCAGTGTGACATTCAATTACTCTGACGTTTTTGAAAAGATAGTTCGCCATGTGATCGAATTTCACGGCTGCAGAAGAGTTAATTTCATTGCTGGCGTAAAGGGCAATGCTTTCTCAGAAGAGCGTATAGAAGCATACAAAAAGGTGCTTGCGGAAAACGGCATAGAATTTGAGCCTGAGCGTCTTGGCTATGGTGACTTCTGGGATATGCCAACAAAAGGAGTATTGGAGAAATTTTTAGAAAGCAGTTTGGAATTTCCGCAGGCGATAATATGTGCAAACGACGCTATGGCGATAGCAGCTTGCAGCATACTGAGAGAACGCGGCATAAAAGTGCCTGAAGACGTTATTGTAACGGGCTTTGACGGCATCGAACTTGAACAGTATAACAGCCCTCGTCTTACAACGGCGGCTGTAGACAATGATGTGCTTGGCGAAAAGATAATAAACGCCATAGACCATATGATGAACGGAGTGCCTCTTCCTGAAAAAATAGAGGTCAGCTACACCATGAGGATATCCCAGTCATGCGGTTGTAAGAAAATAGACCCGAGAGAAGTAGGCGACAAGATCCTTGAGCTTTACCACAGAATGAACAATTCTGATGGTCACGAACAGCATATGTTCTCTTATCTTGCAAAATCAGTGGAATGTCACACCGTAGAAGAAATGGCAAAGGTAATGGCACGTTCGGGAGATTATTATAGCTGGGTATGCACAAACTCTGATTTTCTGTCAAACACGAGGCAGAGAGAACGCTTTAATAACAGCTTTACAAAGCAGATGAGAGTTTTCATGCAGACTTTTGACAACAAATACAAGACCGGTGAAGTTTTTGACACCAAGGATCTTTTGCCTGATATGGAGCAAGTCCTTGGACGCCATAACTGCTTAATGTTCTCGCCGCTTCATTTTCAGGACGAGGTCATAGGCTATGCGGCAAATTCATTTAGTCCTATATATTTTCTTTTCCAGAACACAAGACGTTTTATAAACAACACCAATCAGATAATGGAGAGCTTTAAAAACCGCCAGCGGCTTGAAAGGGCAAATGCGGAGCTTGCAAGGATACATATGCTTGACCCCATGACGGGGATATATAACCGCAGGGGCTTTTACAAGAACGTAAAAAAGCTTATTTCAAAGGCTGAGAAACAGGGCGTAGGCGTATGGGTATTCTCTATTGACATGGACAACCTTAAAAAGATAAATGACCTCTATGGTCACAACGAGGGTGACAAGGCGATAAAGGCAGTGGCGTCGCTGATGACAAAATGCACTGCAGAAGGTGGGATATGCTCACGCTTCGGCGGTGATGAATTTGTAGCTGTTATCGCTGAAACAGACGGTGCGGACAGCTTTTACGAAAAGGTATCCCGCAGCATTGCAGAGTACAATCGCAGAAGCAAGTCGCCATATGATGTGTCGATAAGCTGTGGCTACAAGGCGGGAAAGCCGAAAACGTTGAAAGAGATCGACGATCTTATGAAAGCGTCAGATCGTGAGATGTACACGCAAAAGCGTAAACATCATAGTCGGCGGGACTAACAGACATAACCAGAGGGCGGATAGTTTGAAAACTTCCGCCCTTGTTTTTATGCTATTTGAGTATGCCAACTCCCTCAAGAAAGATATTCAGGAAAGCGAACGTTATTCCGACTGCAAGTGCGTCGATACTTGTTGCTATGGCGAGCCAACTTTTTTTGTCAAATAAACATTTGACAAAATTGCAAAACTGTGATATAATAACGATTGTAATGTGTTTCCGTAGCTCAGCTGGATAGAGCGACCGCCTCCTAAGCGGTAGGTCGGGTGTTCGAATCACCTCGGGAACGCCATAATGTGGAGACAAAAAAGATGTCTCCTGCGAAAAGCCCGAATATATCGGGCTTTTTTGCTACCCAAATGTAAACAAAAACGAATGAAGGCGAAATGGGGTCTGTTTATGACCGAACAGAAAAAGAATACTATCATAACAAGCGGCATCGCTGTACTTGCCGTGATACTGGCATATTGCTTCCGAATTGTGGGCAGGGGCAGCTTTTACCCGATGCTGTTTTCCTATCTGCGCAGCTTTATCTATATCGGTCTGTTCGCCGCCTGGGGGCTCTCCGTCCGTCAGCGGATCGTGCAAAAGCAGGTGTGCAGGTTTATGACGGTCACCGCAGTACTGCTCATCATATGGATGGTAGTCCGTTCGGCAAAGTATTTTATATTCTGGCAGCCGGATGCCGTCCGTTACCTGTGGTATCTGTTCTATCTGCCCATGCTGTTTGTGCCTATGCTGGCGCTGCTGATCGCCATGTCATTGGGAAAGCCGGACGAATACAAATTCCCCAAGGGAATGTCGATTCTGTGGATCATCTCCGGCACATTGCTTCTGCTCGTGCTCACAAATGACCTGCACCAATTCGTATTTACCTTTCCGAAGGACGCCGCCGTGTGGACAGACAAAAACAACGGCTACTCGATAGGCTACTTCATTATTGTAGGCTGGCAGGTGCTGTGTGCCTTTGCCGCACTCGTAATTATGTTTTTCAAATGCCGTGTGCAAAAAGGAAGACTCCACTTTCTGCCCATTGTTCCTATGCTGCTGACGATCGTTTACAGCGTGCTTTACTATGCAGGTGCGGATTGGCTGCTCCACTTGTTCGGCGATATTGCCGCATTCCAAAGTGTGATGTATATTCTGACCTTTGAGCTTTGCATCGCCTGCGGATATATACATTCAAACAGCCGTTATGTGGACTTGTTTGCCTCCTCTGTCGGCACATCGGCAGAGATCACCGACAAGGACTTTACCGTTCGGTATGCAGCTGTAAACACTGCGCCTATTTCAAAGGAAACGATGAAAAAAGCCGAGCAAAGCCCGGTCACGATGGGCGGCTTGACCGTTCACACCATGCCCATTGATGGCGGCTATGCCGTATGGACAGAGGATGTGTCGGCTTTGCGTGACATCAAGGAGGACTCTGAGCTTCTTGCAGACGAGCTTGCCGACAGGAACGAAATACTCCGTTATGAATACAAGCGTGAAGCCAAGCGCCGCAAGGTGGAGGAGCAAAACCGCCTGTATGATCTCCTGCGTTCCGCTACGCAGACGCAGATCGACCGCATTGCAGAGCTCACTAAGGAATACCGCCGAATCTCAAGCACCGATCCCGACAGTGCCAAAACGCTCCTTGCCGAGATTGCCGTGCTGTGCAGCTATATTAAACGCCGCAAGCATCTGACGCTCCTTACCGACCGAGATATTAAAATAGCGGAAACGGAACTCCACCGTGCCTTCAATGAGTCCCTCCAAACGCTGAAGCTGTTGGGCGTCCGCAGCTCGCTCTATGTGGACGAATCTCTTTCCATGCTCTCCGGCAAAACGGCGACTGCTGTATTTGATTTTTATGAATCGGTTATTGAAGCCGACATTTTGAATTTAACAGGCATACAGGTAAGCCTCATAAAGGCAAACGGCTTGCGCTTGTCACTGAATGTGTGCTGCAAAGCCGACCTTTCCGCTTTGGT
The DNA here is from genome assembly GCF_040924265.1 of Ruminococcus sp. RTP21198st1_G1_RTP21198_201120. Lineage (NCBI taxonomy): Bacteria > Bacillati > Bacillota > Clostridia > Eubacteriales > Oscillospiraceae > Ruminococcus > Ruminococcus sp. RTP21198st1_G1_RTP21198_201120. The sequence goes on along the minus strand of NZ_JBCOMH010000009.1, from coordinate 15,073 downwards.
AAACGGAGACAGTATCCGCTGTGAAAAAGAGGATGACGAGGAATACCAGCACCTTGTATTTGAAGCGAAAGAAGGTGACAGAAAATGAGTGCATTTTCTTCCCTTTCCGAATTTTGGCAGACCATGCTGCCGTTTATCATGCTTGTGGAGATCGTCCTTGAAATCGGGCTGTTTATGTATCAGCTTCTTCGCAGCAATAAGCCGGTGCGCAGCCTGCTGAGTCTGGCGGTCATGGCGGTGATGATCCCGCTGCTATTCTCCGTTTCTCAGGCAGATCCCGATAATATCGGGGACGCATTTCTGCTGGACGCACCGTGGCTGATATTTGCCGCTGCCATTTTCCTTGCGGCAGTTCACTTTGCCATTGCTCTGCCGCGGGAATACCGCCGTAAAAAGAACGAGCTCTCGCCGTTCTCCATTAAGGAAGCAACCGATAAGCTGCCTATGGGCATCTGCTTTGCCGACCCGAACGGCAGGATCATCCTGTGCAACAACCGTATGCGCAGGCTCTCCTTTGCCCTTTGCGGCCACGAGCTGCAAATCAAAAGCGATATGGAAAATGCCCTGAGCGTGCCGGACAGATCCGTAACCGTCAAGGATGATTGCTACATCCTGCCCGACAAGACCGTCTGGCAGTTTCGCACACAAAATATCACCGTGGACAGCGATGACCGCTGGCAGCAGATAACGGCGCACAATGTAACCGAGCTGTATAACGGCTACCAAAAGCAAGAGGAAATAAATGAAGAACTGGCAGAAGTCAATCGAAAGCTCAGGAAGATGTACGCTCGCATGGAGAACGATGTCAAAGAGAAGGAAAGCCTTGACCTAAAGGTCTATATTCACGATACCATCGGGCGAAGCCTCCTGACCATACGTGACATCATAGACAGCGGAGAGGATACCGAGCGAAAGCTTGAGGCGCTGCAAAATGCCATCGGTATGCTGGCAAGCAACCGTGTCACCTCTGTCAGCACAATGGACGAGGTAAAAAGAACTGCACAGCAGCTTGGCGTGGCTGTAAAAATCGACGGCTACCTGCCCCGTGATACCGCAGCCGAGGAGCTGACCGTTGCTGCCGCCAAGGAGTGCGTGACCAACTGCATCAAGCACGCAGACGGGAATGAGGTATATATCCGCATTGCCCAGCGCGGCGAACGCTATGATGTTACCATAACCAACAACGGCAAAATACCCACAGAACCGATAAAGGAGGGCAGCGGCCTGTCAACGCTTCGCCGCAGTATTGAAAGCTCCGGCGGTGAAATGCATATTTCGCACAATCCACGCTTTGCTCTTCTGATTACGATTCCCGCAAAGGAGATCAGCCTATGATAAACACCATACTTGTAGAAGATGATCTATACATCCAAAAGCACTTTGTCGATCGTCTTGCGGCAGACGGCGAGTTTCATCTTGTCGGCGTTTTCCGTGACGCCTTTGAAGCGGAAAAGCACTGCGACGCCACCGTAAAGCTCGTCCTTATGGATGTGCAGACGCAGCATAAACATTCTGGTCTTGCCGCCGCAAAGCGCATCAAAAAGGCTTTTCCGCAAATCAAAATCGTTGTGGCTACCTCGCTTGTCGATCCCGAAGTTTTGCAAAGAGCCAAAATGGGTGCTGCCGACAGCCTGTGGTATAAGGACCACGGAACAGAGGAGCTGATGAGCGTGGTAAAGCGCACTCTGGCAGGGGAAAAGGTATTCCCCGATACCGCTCCGGCCATTGAAATGGAGGGTACGATGTCCGATGTCTTCTCGCCCCGGCAGTTAGACATCCTACGCCTTTATATAAAGGGCTTTACCTATCAGGAAATTGCCGATAAGCTGGGCATCTCCAAAAACGGCGTTCGCTGGAACCTGGACGATATGGTGGAAAAGAGCGGCTTTGAAAGCAGAGAAGCGCTGGTTGCAACCGCCATTGAAAACAAACTCATGGTGATCACCTTAAAAGACGAATAAGCAAAACTGAACCCCTTGGCTGTACGGTCAAGGGGTTTTTCGCGCCCAAAAGGCAAAAATTTTTGAAAAAATCGGGATTTTTCTTCTGTCACTGGCACAAGTGCCAGTGACAAACGCCAAAAAATCAGTATAATAGATAATGTAAGATTAGGATTGTGCTTTTAGAAGGTGGTGATGAATGATGAAAAAAATCGTTCTTGACATTCAAAGCGATATCCATGCGCACACCATGGAGCGAATGCTGATGCAAAAATTGGACGATTGCCAAGTTGTGATCTCCGAGTCGCCGGACGCAACCGCCGAGTGGTGCAAAACGCATCAACCGGATGTGCTTTTAATGGAGGTCAAGGCGTATTCGCCATGGATGTTCAAAGAACGAATGGCAATCCGTGACAAGGTAAAACGGAACACGGAAAGCTGTCGTGTCATTCTCTTTGTGGATGATGATACAGATGAAGATTTGACCGAAAAGGTACGGCAGGCAAAGCGCGAGGGTCTGATAGACGCTTTTCTCTTCGGTTCGGTATCCGAAAACTACTTTGCTTCGGTCATCGACAGTGTTTAAATCAGGCAACACAAAAAGCATAAAAATCTTCAAAATAATTATGAGGGAGGAATAATAGTATGACAAAAACGAACAAACGAAGGCGCGTCGCCAGCGTCCTGTTGGCGCTTGTGATGCTGCTCTCACTGATGCCGAGTCAGGAGCTTCATACCCATGCCTTTTGGGAGGACTACGACCAAGGCACAGATTGTATCTACTGCGACCACTACCACTGGGCTGAGAATATGTGCGACGGTTGTGGGTTCTGCACCGTTGACTGCAACTCCGACTGCTTCGCTGAATTTCACTGCAACGATTGTGGTGAGTGTCTGTTCAATACACCCAATTGGTGCGATCAATGCTACAAATGCGCCGACTGCATGGAGGAAACGCACTGCTCGACCTGCGGCAAATGCTACATCGGCGAGGATGACCAGCTATGCGGCGAATGCTATAAGGGTCCCTGCTGCTCCATAACCATTTGCGACTCCTGCGGCTTCTGCGATGACTGTGCAAACGATGACAGCGACCCGATGCACTGCTCGCTGTGTAACGCCTGCTTCGGTTCGGTGGACGAGTGCGTGGACGATGATGATACCGGCGTCATCCACTGCATCGATTGCCACACGGCCTGCGAACAGTGCGAGGAATGCCTGCTGAATCAGGAGTCCTGCGAGGATTGCGGCCTGTGCCTTGAGTGCTGCCGAGATAACTCTGAGGGCGGCGGCTGCCCGGACGGCGAGACCTGCGTGGAAAGCGCCGAGTGGGACGAGCACATCTGCCAGGGCTGTGACGGCTGGGTCACAGATAAGGAGGACGAGGACGAGTTCTGCGAAACCTGCGAGATGTGCAAGGAGTGCTGCGAGGGCAACTCCGACTGCTCCGAGGGAATGTGCGCAATGGACACGGACTATGCGGATCACTTCTGTGAGGACTGCGGCCTGTGCTTCCACGACAGCGATCCCTGCGAGGACGGCTGCGATCAGCGCTGCAAGGACTGCTGCCGAGATGCCGTGAGCGCTATGGGCTGCGATCATGACGACTGGTGCTTCAGCGACTCTGATTTTGAGGATCATTTGAAGACGGAGCATTCCGGCGCCGGACATACTCACATAGCCTCCGCCACCTGGGAGGCTGACGGAACGCAGCACTGGCACCCCTGCCGCTATTGTGACGATAAAAAGCTGAATGCCGCCAACCATGAATTTGACGCCAAGGGCGTGTGCAAGGTCTGCGGCTACATCAGCGGCAGTTCCATCGTCATCAACCGCCAGCCGAGGGGCGTCAAGTGTAAGACCTCTATCTACGATGATTATAACGAAGAGCCGGAAAACGGCCTGCTGTTCTATGAAAATAACCCGCTCACCTTCTCTGTCTCGGCAAGAAGCCTGAAGGGCGACGAGTTGACCTATCAGTGGTATCGGAAGAATAATGAGAATCCAACGGCGGCGCCCTACAAGCTGCCGGAGGGTAGGTTTTACACGGGTGTGACGACCTCCACACTGAAGATGTCGGTTTCCACTCAGGCCTGCATGGAGGACTACTCCTACTACTGCGTCATCGGCAGAAAGGGCGACCCTTCCGACACCATGAAAACGGCGGAGGCAAAACTGACTGCCACCCATGCCTACAGCCACAAGCAGGCGGGTGTGCGTGTGCCCACGGAAGACAGCGAGAAAACGCCGGAATACAAGGTCACTTGGGTCGATAAGCATGGGAATACCCATAACGGTGTCGTGGGCGGCGACCCGAAATGCGACGGTCACAAGCTCCCGTGCCTGTTCGAAGCAGGCGAATACGAAGCGCATTATATGACCACCGGCTCCAAGGAGCGCATCTTCCCGCATACCTTTGTGCTTGACAGAAGCCTTGACGCGGTAGGCGGCGGCAGAGTCGATGTGCTCAGATGTTCCGTCTGCGACTATACCGTTCCTGTGAAGAGCCATGTCCATGATTACGGCTGGAACTGGGACTGCACCGGCTTCGGCAGTATCTATGAGTATACCTTCAACATCGGCGGCTCGACCAAGACGGTGGAGCAGCTCATCATTGAATCTGACTATGCCCACCCCGAAAAGTGCAAGGTTCCCGGCTGCGAGGAATTCATCATGGTTCCCCATAGTTGGGGCCGCTGGAATGTGGTCGAAAACCCCGATACCACAGGCAGCAATGGCGGCATGGAGGCTGAATGCAGCATTTGCGAGTACACAAAGACAAAAATCGACAAGGATGATGACGGAGGAGCCGATCAGTGGACAAAGGACACTGCGCTGGTGACAGTGAAAAACGGCCGGGCAACCCGTATGATCGTCAAGCCCGGCGACAAGATCAGGCTTTATCCCGAAGAGAGAACCGATCAGAAGGCCATCGGCTGGAAGGTGGAGTATCTCCGCGAATACAACGTGTCTGACAGCACTGCACCGGTTCATAAAAATTGGAGTGCCAACGAGGCGAAGTCCCAGTTCAAGCTGGTGACCAACGGCTCCGCCCTTGAGTGGGGCTGCACGATCCCAGAGTTCAGCGCCATGGGTGCCCCCGGCGGCGGCAGTTTCTTCTTTGAGCCTGTCTATGCAAGCTGTGACCACAGCGGCGACACCACGGTGCTCAATGCGAAGGAGCAGATCTGCGACCGTAAGGGCTACACCGGCGACACCGCCTGTGCAGACTGCGGCCATGTCATCAGTGCCGGTTCGGATATCTACCCACCTGCAAACGCCGGTCATACCGGTCCACTGCAGCCGCTGTACTACTACGGCACGGCCAACTCGGCAACCACAGACGCGAGCCATGGCGGCAAACGCTATAACGCCAAATCGGGAGACTGCCGACACCGCGCCTATGAAGGCGACTACCGCTGCACGGCTTGCGGCGGCACCGTAAAGGGCGAGACCGGCGACTTCAGGCATAGCGGTCCCCTTGAACTGCGGGATGTAAGAACGGCGACCTGTACAGAGAGGGGCTATTCCGGCAACCAGTACTGTACATCGTGCGACAGGATCGCACAGAAGGGCGTCTCTACCCCGTCCCTCCACGAAATTGCCGATAACTACAAGCTGATCAATGAGGTTAAGCCCGGATGCACCACCTCAGGCTATAGCGGCGACCAGCAGTGCACAGCCGGCTGCGGACAGATTATCCGCTACGGTCATGTCGTTAATAAGCTCAGCCACGACTGGGACGGCGGCAAACCTGCAAAACAGGGCAAGAGCGAAGGAATTCTCTACACCTGCCAGCGTGCCGACTGCGGCGAGACAAGGTTCGTAAAGAACTCCGCTGCGACCGGATACGTTGTCACGGTCATCAAGGGCACAGCCTCCCTTGCCGCAGGGACACTCATCACGGACAAGATCGCGCAGAACACCGTTGTGACCGTTACGGCGGACGCACCGGAGACAGGCAAGGTCTTTGACAAGTGGGTCGTGCTGGAGGGCAATGTCACTCTGGCAGACGCCACCAAGGCGACTACCACCTTCACCATGCCCGGCAATGATGTGAAGCTCGAGGCCACCTATAAGGATGCGCCTCCAAGCCATACCCACAGCTACGGTACAGAGTGGAAGTATGACGGCACCAACCACTGGCATGAGTGCGAGTGCGGCGATAAGGCCAATATTGCGGCTCACAGCGCCAGCGAGTGGATCGTTGACACGGCAGCTACCGAAACCGCCGACGGCACTAAGCATAAGGAATGCACCGTCTGCAAGAAGGTTCTTGAAACCGCACCGATCCCCGCAACAGGCAGCACTCATACCCACAGCTACGGTACAGAGTGGAAGTATGACGGCACCAACCACTGGCATGAGTGCGAGTGCGGCGACAAGGCCGACACGGCAGCACACAGCTTCCAGTGGGTGATCGACAAGGCCGCTACCAAGGAGGCCACCGGCATCAAGCACGAGGAATGCACCGTTTGCGGCGCCAAGCGCAGCGAGAATACGGTCATCGACAAGCTCCCCGACGGCGGCAACACCAACAATACAGGCAGCAGTGATAATAACACCAATAAGCCAGGAAATGACGACTCCACCAAGTGTCCTCAGACCGGTGGCAGCAGCAACCACATCTGTTGGCTGGCTGCTCTGTACGTCAGCGGCGGCGTTCTGACTCTGCTGGGCGTAAGCGGCAAAAAGAGAAAGGAATCCTAGGTTAAATAAGCCGACGCTTCCGAAATCGAAATAGCCTAAACACAATAGGCGGTGACGGATCATTCCGCCACCGCCTATTTTCCTGAAAGCGAGTTTGCCAGCAAGTCCCTTTCCTAAAGGCGGCAAGCGACACCCACATTCTGACCATATATCCCCAACCGAACGGGGACGGCAATCTCCAGCGCTCTTTCTTTATGCCTTCGACAAAAATCAGAGCAAAGCTCAAAAATCTTTTAGAAAATTAAAAAACTTGGTTGTAGCCCCCTCAACTTTTCGGCATGGAAAGTGAGGGGGCTTTCTCTATAGCCTCCGCCCGTTCTTTGAAAACCGAATAGTACAGCGCATCCTTTTGTAGGGCATAATTTTTTTGTGCCTAAAAGCAAATTTACTCACTGTCAAAAGCTTGAACTCACTACAAATAAAAAAATGGTAACACCAGCAGGAAGTTATTTTCCTGCTAATGTTACCTCATTTACAAGTATCACAAGATTTAAAGGGGAAATGATAAAGACTTTGTAATGCTTATCGTAATTCTTGTAGCTTTACGCTTAATTCTTGTAAATGTTTTTTGGCTCTTTAGCTTGATAGCCACCATACATTGATGCACATCCGCAGGCAGCTATACCCATTCTCTTAGTTGCTCTGGCAATAAGGCTGGCAAGCAATTTCTTAAATGATCTCATTTTTATCACACCTCTTTTCTTTGATCTTCGCTGATATTATTAAAACTGCAATTAATAGATTTGTTAACAGGATCATAGATCCAACCATCTGATATCTATTGATAATCGCCCCGCCAAACAGATCAAGCAACAGAAAAACTATCATTCCCATCGCTTTGAACTTTGGCTTTTTATCTTTTTCTATAGGCTTATTTTTGTTCTCCACAGGGCAGAATACAAAAGCTATTATCTCTTCAAACACCACAAAGGCAACTATCACCCATATATTTATATATCCGCATACCTTGTCATTAAGAAAAGCTGTAGCAATAAATGTCGAACACATCAGCAGATTGCATCTGAAATATGTATCTGCATGATACCCTCCGGTAATAACCCTGACAGCAATAAACACTGCCAAATATATTACGCTTTCCAGCAAATGCCCCGTCAATGCTCCCATAAGCAATACAAGCACAATGTTTAACATTGATGAGATAGTTATTTCTATGCCATACCGATAAAAATCCTGTACCTCATCTGCTTTTCCGATAGCTTCCTGCTCGGTCAAAAAATTAAGTATACCCGATACAACAAGATCCATAAACTACCGCCTCGCTTTTGTCTTACCCTAATTTGAATTTTACTAGAATAACAGCAATATGTCAAGCTTTTTGGAATGAGTTGCAGGTTTTTGTCACGAAATGCAGCAACGGTCCGGAACAATTAGTTCAGGACCGTTGTATCTGCCATCAATGTTACCTGACAGCAAAACATTCCCTCCGACTCATAGAAATCGCATCTGCCATTATATTTTCTTGCTATCTCTCTGATTATTGAGGTCCCCAGACCATGCTGTTTTTTATCAGCCTTTGTGGTCGTAAGCCTTGGATTACTATCCATAACAGAATGATCTATTGAATTTTTTATCAAAAACGTATATGTATCCGTTTCTCGGTCGATCTTCAGATACAGAAATTTATTTGCGTCGTCGGCTATTTCCTTGCATGCCGTTATAGCATTCTCCAACGTGTTGCTCAACAGGTCGCAAAGGTCAGTTCCCTTTATTCCCTCAAAATCTGAAACTGTTATACATGATATTTTTATCCCCAAGGAAGAAGCCATCGTAAGCTTTGCGTTAACGATAGCATTTACAATATTATTTTTCGTTTTAACATAGGACTCCGACTTCCCGATAAGGTCAAAGCTTTCTGAGATAAATTTTCTCGTTTCATCTATTTTTGGGGCTTTCAACAGTTCATTAACCGTTTCATATTTGTCTTTTATATCATGCCTTAGTTTTCTCATGGCGTCATATTGCGACTCGGCGTTTCCGATAAACTGCTCAAGATACTGCTCTCTTAGTTTGACTATCTCCATTTCCTTGAGCTTCCGATTCTTTTTTATCAAAGAATTTATTATCCAGAATATAAGTATATTAAGAACAAAGACAAGCATATATGACAGATTTATATACAGCCTATGGCCATCGTCTGCCGAAAGGGACAGTTCATGTATTACCATAACGAGAGAAAACGAAATAATAAGCACTGCAATTATCGTAACCCAATCTGAAGCCGTATAATCATCTGTATGTTTAAAGGCCATCAGTATTAATCTAAATACAATGAATATAGAGATCTGGAGCATTATAAGCGTCACAAATCTAAGCAAGCTTTGTTCGACCACAAGCTCCCTGAGGGATATTTTAAAAAATGACGATACAGCATTTAGTTCCAATGACGTTATCAACAAGATCGCAACCTGCGAGAGGGATATGGAAAGAAATTTCTTTACTGCATTGTCACTAAAAAAGCAAAACGCAAAAACAAGCAGACTTGCCCAGTACAAAGCACTTCCAAAGCCCTCAAATACAGTGAAATAATTAAAAGCAGTGACCAGACAGCCTTCACAAACGGCAAATATAACAGCCCATATCTTAGCCCTTTCATGAGATCTTGGCGTAAGAAATCTATATATAAACCATGTTTCCAGACCGCCCTGATAAAAGTTTATCAAGATCTCAAATATCGTCCACAATGTAATAGTCATCACTTTCTCCTCAGATATTCAGTCAAAGCGTCGTCAACTGCATTCTTATATCCTCGGCTCATGGGAAGCTCTGAGCCGCTTTTGAAGATCACTGTTTCATTTGAACGGCTTATGTTAAAAACATATTTCAGATTGACGATATATTTTTTATGCACCCGTATAAAATCAAATTTACGATAAGCTTCTTCTATCTCGCCAATGCTATCTCTGACTGCAATAGTATCCTTATTATTTGCAAAATGATATATGATGCTGTGGCTATTGCTCTCTATATAAGTTACATCCCGAAGCTTTACAGAGATCCTTCCCTGCTCCCTATTCTCCAAAACCACTGTCTTTTCCTGCTTAAGTGCGTCCGTCAACTGTCCTGCTACCATATGGAGCCTATCATTCATAACATCGGCGTCAGGATCTTTGCAGATAAAATTCAGCGGTCTGAAATTAAAGCTGTCATAAACCAGCTCCTGATGACTTGTCACAAAGATCACGAAGCAATTACCATTCTGACCTAGCTGCCGCGCGACTTCAAAACCGGTCATTTCAGGCATATCAAGGTCAAGAAATATAGCCGCAAAAGGCTTTTTACCATGGCAGTAAAAAAAGCTCTCAGCTTTGGTAAACGTTTCTATTTCAGCTTTGACCGACCTTGATTCAAGTTCATTTGCCAGCATAGATTTAAAAAACTGAAGAAAAACAGCATTATCATCACAAACTGCGATCCGCATTTTTTCACGTCCTTTTATAACATAGTCTATGTACGATTTTATATTACCATAATTATACCATAAGGTCAAGCCATAAGGCGTTTCACAGCTTCCTGCGTCAAGACCACACCTTGCTGCAAACAAAAAAGGGCTGTTCTAACAGCCCTTCAGTCTGCCGCAAAAGTGTAAGACCAACGTCCCACTTATTTAGGACTTTTCCAGCTTATTTCGTTTTGGATCCCTACACCTTAGGCTTTTTCATAGTAAGCGAAATACGCTTTTTCTTCAGGTCAACGTTAATTACCCAAACCTTAACTACCTCCCCGACCTTTACGACCTCAAGAGGGTGCTTTATAAATCTGTCGCACATCTGAGAAATATGTACAAGTCCGTCCTCATGAACACCGATATCAACGAACGCTCCGAAGTCTATTACGTTTCTCACTGTGCCCATAAGCTCCATGCCCGGCTTCAAGTCTTTAAGCTCCATAATGTCGCCACTTCTCATAAGCGGTGGCGGCAACTCGTCACGAGGGTCACGACCCGGCTTTTCAAGCTCCCCTACTATGTCCTTTAACGTCGGAGCACCAATGCCGATATCTGTGGCAAGCTTCTTCATGCCCATTGCATTGACTTTCTCAGCTATCTGCTTTACATCGCCCATGTCCGCAAGGCTCAGCCCGCACCTGTCAATAAGCGCCTGCGCGGCCTTATATGACTCAGGGTGAACAGCCGTGTTATCCAGCGGATTTTTTCCGCCACGCACTCTCAAAAAGCCTGCACACTGCTCAAATGCCTTTGCGCCAAGCTTCGGAACTTTCATAAGCTGCTTTCTTTCGGTGAAAGCTCCGTTTTCCTCACGGTAGGAAACAATATTCTTTGCAACTGTCATATTTATGCCCGATATGTATGACAACAATGAGTATGAAGCCGTATTAAGGTCAACGCCTACTGAGTTTACGCAGTCCTCAACAACGCCCTTTAAAGCCTCGTCCATTCTCGCCTTTGGCATATCATGCTGATACTGTCCAACACCTATTGCCTTTGGGTCTATCTTTACAAGCTCTGCAAGAGGGTCCTGCAAACGGCGTGCTATTGATACTGCTGAACGCAGTGAAACGTCATACTCAGGAAACTCCTCAGCCGCAAGCTTTGAAGCGGAGTAAACGGAAGCGCCTGCCTCAGACACCACCATGTAAGAAACTTTCTGCGGAATTTCTTTGATAAGCTCGGCTGTGAACTGCTCCGTTTCTCTTGAAGCAGTGCCATTGCCTATGGAGATAGTCGTAACGCCATATTTCTTTATAAAGCCCGTCAGAACACGCTTAGCACGCTCTGTATCCTTCTTTGGCGGAGTAATGTAGATTATCGCAGTGTCAAGCACCTTGCCCGTAGCGTCCACTACAGCGGTCTTACAACCGTGAGCATATCCTGGGTCAAGACCAAGGGTAACAGTGTCTTTAACAGGCGGCTGCATAAGAAGCTGTCTGAGGTTTGAAGAGAACACCTTTATCGCCCCCTCCTGAGCGTTTGCCGAAAGCTCCGCCCTTATCTCACGCTCTATGGACGGATAAATAAGTCTTTTATAGCCGTCCTCACAAGCAGCCGTAACAAGCTGTCCGCACTCTGACTTGTTTTTCATATATCTTGACACGCAGGCTCTCTCCCCTGCGCCCTCCGGGACATTCACTGATACTTTCAGAACGCCCTCTTTTTCGCCTCTATCCAAAGCCAAAACTCTGTGACCTGCTATCTTTCCCACAGCCTCGGCATAGTCATAATAGTTCTCATACACCGACTCGGTATTCTCGTCAGATGCTTTTGAGCTTATCACGCCTATCTGCGAAAACAACGTTCTTATGTATTTTCTCAGGTCAGCATCGTCAGAGATATCCTCTGCGATTATGTCCATTGCACCCTGCAAAGCTTCGTCCGCAGACTTTACGCCCTTTTCCTCGTTGATAAATTTTGACCCCTCGACCTGCGGGTCGCATTTTTTATCCTGAGTCAAGATAAGTTCAGCCAGTGGTTCAAGCCCCTTTTCTCTTGCCACCGAAGCCCTTGTTTTACGCTTCGGCTTAAAAGGTCTGTAGATATCCTCCACCTCCACAAGGGTCTTTGCATTTTCGATAGCAGACATTATCTCGTCTGTCATTTTCTCCTGCTCAGTGATAGAAGAGATTATCTCGCTTTTACGTTTTTCGAGATTTCTAAGATATGTGAGCCTGTCAGCGATCTCTCTAAGCACCTGATCGTCCAACGAGCCTGTAAGCTCCTTTCTGTATCGTGCAATAAACGGTATAGTTTTATCGTCATCAAGGAGTGCAACAGTGTTGTCTATCTGCTCCTGTCTGAGCTTAAATTCTTCCGCAAGGGTCTTGTTAATGTCCATGTTTTTACCAATCCTTTTTATTACTTTTTGCGTATTATCACATATAATATTATAGCACATTTTCGATAAAAACGCAACGAAAATGCGGTCGAAAACTGTAACAAAGATATTATATAATACATATAGGATTTATCAGAAAATTAATAAAAGCAGGCAAAAATGCACTTGAAAAAAGGGCTTGGATATGTTATCATAAAAGAATAAAACAGTATTCAGGAGTGTTTATATGCTAAATCAGTTTTCAAGAACCGAGCTTTTATTCGGCAAAGAAGCAATGGAAAAGCTCAGCAACAGCAGGGTTGCGATTTTCGGCATAGGCGGTGTAGGCGGATATGCAGTTGAAGCCCTTGCACGAAGCGGTGTAGGCGAGCTTGACCTTATAGATGATGACAAAGTGTGTCTGACCAACATCAATCGTCAGATAATTGCCACAAGAAAAACAGTAGGAAAATACAAGGTAGACGTGGCGGAGGAGCGTGTTCACGACATCTGCCCTGACATAAAGGTAAACACATACAAGTGTTTTTATATGCCTGACACAGCGGATCAGTTTGATTTTACTCAGTATGATTACATTATCGACGCCATTGACACTGTTACAGGCAAGCTGGAGATAATAAAGCGAGCAGACGTCGCAGGAGTACCTGTTATATCCTCAATGGGTGCAGGCAACAAACTTGACCCTACAGCATTCCGTGTGGCGGACATTTATCAGACAAAGGTCTGCCCTCTTGCAAAAGTCATGCGACGAGAGCTTAAAAAGGCAGGCATAAAGTCGCTTAAAGTTGTTTACTCAGAGGAACAGCCTATCAGACCGATAGAAGATATGGCTATTTCATGCCGTCAGGACTGCATTTGTCCTCCTGGTACGGCAAGAAAATGCACAGTGCGCCGTGATATTCCAGGCTCAACAGCATTTGTTCCGTCAGTGGTGGGTCTTATCGTGGCAGGAGAAGTTATTAAAGATCTGGCTAAGAAATAATACAAACAAAGGACGAACTATTGATCAGCTGTGGTATAATGGTTTTGGAAATCAATCGGGTATACAGCCCGACAAATCGTAATTTAGTGGAGGAGTACAAAAAAAATGGATAAAAGTGAAATTATTAAAAAGGTTGCACCATGTTCTTTAATGTGCCACACTTGTTCGGCATATAATGATGGGATAATTTGTGCGTCGGCTAAAACATTATTAAAATATTTAGAGGGCATAAAAGAATTTTATGAGGTACATATGCCCGACGCCGTAGAAAGCTATAACAACTTTGAGGGAGTACTTAGCATATATGCGGGTGCTTCTTGTTCAGGTTGCCGCAGCACAGAACATAATGGATGCAGCATCGAAGGGTGTTTTTTGCTTGAGTGCACAAAGAACCATGGCGTTGATTTTTGTGGAGAGTGCAATGAGTTTCCGTGCAAAAAAACGCAGGGAATTTTTGAAGAAATAGTATACAGGCAGTGGCTGGAGGGTAATCAACAAATTAGAGAATATGGTATAGAGGCATTTTGGAAAAATAATTCCGAAAATCCGCATTATAGACCATATAAAAAAATGATTTAAATTCCAATTTGTCGAGCAGATCACTTATCACAGCACTATTATTTGAATTTTTCAGAAAGGAAAAAATGTTATGCAAGAATGGCTCATGACTATAACGCTTGGAATAATCGGAGCATTTTTGATAGCTGTTACATATGCCGCATTATATCAAAGCAAAAAAAGCAAAAAACACATATCTGGATTTCCATTTTTCGGTGGGTTTATTCTTGCTGTTGCATTTCTCTTCTCTCCTATTAAATGGTTAGCTTTTCTGGGCTTCATTGATTATGGTTTGTGGCTCCTGCCATATGTATTGATTATGGATTATTATAACAACAAAAAATTCAAAAAGATATATATGCAGCAGAATTTTGAACAACGCATCAGTGATGAATCAAAAGAATTACGTATCAGAATTTCTGAAAGAAATGAAGAATGGGTACAGCCGTATATTACGAATTTAGTTTATGAACTCAAAGTGCCTAAGCTGTTATATGCTGTTTGTACAGACCAAAATGGAAAGAAATTTTTACTTATTGATAAATGCAAAAGAAAAAGCAACATTGAAATAGTTCCTTTTGACAATAATACTATTCTACTTACAGACCTCAACTCAAAAGATGTTGATTATTCAGTAGAAATTGAAATCAAAGACAATCCATAAATAGTTTCCCATTTATCGAACAGCTCCCTCATCGCAGCACTCATAACGGGTGCTATGATTTTTTCTACTTAAAGATTTTGTGCAACAAAAAGGACTTCCGTACACCTACATTAGTGTAAGCATACGGAAGCCCTGTTTCCATACATTACATTTACAAACTTCAATACAAAATCATATATACAAAAAAAGAGCCACAGCAAAAGCTACAGCTCTTTGGCTCCCCCTGTTGGACTCGAACCAACGACCCTTCGGTTAACAGCCGAATGCTCTACCGACTGAGCTAAGGAGGAATATGACTAAACAGAGAAGAAAATTATCTTCTCTGTTTAGTAAGGTGTCGGCAGCACCCTATCTTACCGGAACGTTACCATCCAAGTATTTTCGGCGAAGAAGAGCTTAACTACTGTGT